>JBAPMH010000108.1:0-14067 GCA_049278515.1 Chthoniobacterales bacterium | reverse complement strand
GCCACCGCCACGCCAACAGCGACGCCAACGGCCACGCCGACCGCCACAGCCACGGCTACGCCAACTACTACGGCCACTCCGACGGCAACTGCTACACCGACAGCGACGGCTACAGCTACGGCCACGCCAGTAGTGACGGCGACGCCCACGGCAACTGCGACATCAACGCCGGTAGTCACAGCGACACCAACTGCGACTGCAACGGCCACGCCGGTAGTGACGGCGACACCAACCGCGACGGCGACGGTTGCGCCCACGGCAACGGCCACAGTTGCACCCACGGCGACGGCGACAGTCGCTCCCACCGCCACGGCTACACCTACGCCGACGCCGGCAGCGCAGGCTCTCAATTTGTCCACCCGTCTGCGAGTCGATACGGGCGATAATGCTGGAATTGGGGGCCTTATCATTACCGGTAGCGTTCCAAAACGGGTAATCATCCGGGGGATTGGTCCGTCGTTGACGCGCTTCGGCTTCACCCCCTCGGAGCTCTTGGCCGATCCGAGCCTTGAGCTGCATGGGCCGGGGACATTCGCCACGCTGACGAACAACAACTGGAGAGAATCGCAGGAGACTGAGATCGCAGCCAGTGGGTTGGCGCCGACGAACGATCTGGAATCAGCGCTCATCGTGACCCTGGCTCCGGGGGCTTATACCGCGATCCTGCGCGGCAATGGTTCGGGGGTAGGGGTGGGGTTGGTGGAAGTTTACGATCTGGACGCGGCGGCAGCATCCAAGCTGGGCAATCTGAGCACCCGGGCCTTTGTTCGCACCGCCAGCAACGTAGTCATTGCCGGTTTCATCCTGGGGAGCGGCGCCGGGGACGATCGGGTGGTGGTGCGAGGTCTTGGGCCGAGCCTGACCCAATTTGGCATTTCGAACCCGTTGCAGGATCCCACGCTGGAGCTGCGGGATCAAAACGGGACGCTGCTGAAATCAAACAACGACTGGGCGGATGATCCCGCGCAGGTGGCGGAGATAAACGCGGCGGGTTTGGCGCCCACCAACGCGAAGGAATCGGCGATTGCGGCCACGCTGCCGCCGGGCCTGTACACCGCGCTGCTCGCCGGACTGAACGACGGCACCGGCGTTGGTCTGGTTGAAGTTTACAATCGCGGAGCGCCGTAACCGAAAAGGCACATCAAATTGTCGGGGACAAGGCGGGCGCTCCTAGAAGGAGTTGATCAATTCGCCAATGTCGCCACCTATTTGACGCGCGGTCCGCTGGAATAATTCTCCGTAGCCGCCGCCGAAAGCGCCGAAGGCGGATCGCCGTTCCTGCGCGAACCGCACCAGAACCTTGCCGGAGGAACGGTCGACGATCTCGCCTACGATACCGATTTTTACCGCCCCGGCGCCGAACCCGACGAAGTAGCGCGCGGCTTGCGAACCCGGATCCACTTTGATCAGACGGGCGCGGACGACGAGCGTCTTACCCGGCGCACTGGCGTTTGTCTTGCGCTGGGCCTTCGCCGCCAATCCCTCGATGAAAGCCGGTTTCATCCCTTGGATGGCGGTTTGCACGGCGTGGAAGGTGTTTTCGTTTGATGGCGGCAGCTTGACGCCGGTGCTGTCGAACGATTCGACGGCTATCTGGCTGTAGGCCGCCGCGTGAAATGGCTGAATGATCGTGACTTCATCCACGTCGTGCCAATCGCGGTAGGTGCCCGGCGCCGTCGGTGGGGGAGCCGCAATCGCTGACTTGGAAACAAACAGGGCCACGAGACAAACGAAGAAATTCAAGTGCTTTGGACTCATGGCCCAATTTTGTTATGCCAGAGCGCCAAACGCAAGGCCGAGGCCGTATTACGACCGCTTCGATGACACTACCATCGTCAATCAAGACCGCGGCGCCGCGGCGAATTCTTGCTCATGATCTTACTCCTAATCTCCTGCGAGGTGATGCTGCTCCCAGGATTAGGAGCAAGATCATGATCATGAGCAGGAGTAATCGGCTACGCCATCGCGCCGAAGGCGAGGCCGAGGCCGTAGGTGACGACGGCTTCGATGACGCCGACCATCGTCATCTCGAATCCCGAGGCCCACCAGTCTTCGCTCGCAGCGTAGCGCGACGCGAAGACTGTCGCGCCGTAGCCTTGGCGAAGGCGGGCCGCTGATTCTTGCCACATCGACGCTGCGAGCTTCGACTCGGCATGCCAAAGTAAAGGAATGGGGCGCTTCACATATGTCTACGTTTTGCAAAGCGAAGCCGATTCGGACCGATTCTACACGGGTTGCACGGACGATCTGCGGGACCGACTGGCGCGTCACAACCGTGGCGAAGTACCGCACACTTCAAAATGGAAACCCTGGCGTATCAAGACGTACGTCGCCCTTTCCGAACGCGAACGCGCCCGAAGTTTCGAGAGGTATCTCAAATCCGCCTCAGGACGGGCGTTTTTGAAAAAACACCTGTGATCGGTTACGCCAGGGCGCCAAACGCAAGCCCGAGGCCGTAGGTGACGACCGCTTCGATAACGCCGACCATTGTCATCTCAAACCCTGACGCCCACCACGAGCGGATCGTGATGAGCGATTTCACGGCGCCGACGGCGAAATGGGCCACGATGCTGACCGCGAACGAGGCGATCACGGCTTCGATACCGCTCATGAAAAAGAACGGGATGATGGGAATGAAGGCGCCGATGGCGGTCGAGATCGCGGCGGAGGTGGCGGACTTCCAATGATTCGGAAAGCGATGTTCGGAAAGCCCAAGCTCATGCTGCGCCATCGCCTGGACCATCTGGTCGGGTTGCTCGGCCAGACGCTCAGCCATGCGCTGTGATTCTTCCGGAGTGAATCCCTGGAGTTGATAGAAGAGCGACATCTCCTCGATTTCTTCTTCCGGGTTTTCTTCCACTTCGCGCTTCTCACGGGCAATTTCCGCTTCGTAAACTTCCGCTTCGCTTTTTGCGGCGAGATAGGCACCGGCGCCCATCGAAAGCGATGAAGCCAGCATGCCGGCGAGTCCGGAAATGAGAACGTAATGCTGCTGGTTGTTGGTCGCTCCCGCTACGCCGGAGACAATGCCGAAGACCGCGCCGAGTCCGTCGTTCACCCCATAAATCGCGTCGGCCACCCAGCTGCCGCCCCGTCCGTGCCACCGTTCGCGTTTCAGAATGGAATCGAGCAAAGTTCGCGGCCCCGGCGAGGGCGCCATCGCGTTCAGGGCCCGAGCGTGGGCCTTTTCCTCCAGCGCGCTCTCGCGCAAAAAATCCCGCACATCATCCTCGCCGGCCAGGGCGCGGTCCCGCTGGTCGCGAAACTCCGCTTCATGTTTTTCTTCGGCGGCTTCCATCCGCCGGATGGCGATATCGGTGCCGGCGATTTTGTTCCACCAGCGATTCAAGCGCCGCGCGAGCGTGTCCTGTAAAACCGGCACTTCGACCCCGAGGTCTCTCAACTTTTGTTCCCAACGCTGGGCGTGACGATCTTCCGCCTCGGCCATCCGCAACAAAATGCCTTTCCGTTTTTCGTCGCTCTCGCGGGAGGCGAGATCGCGGTAAACCTCCGCGGTCTCCACTTCCGCGCGCCAGTTCCGTTTGATGACATCGATCGTCTCGGCTTTTGGACCTTCCTCTGGTTCGCTGTTTTTCATCGCGCGCAATTGGCTGGTTCGATGACCGCCGGGACCGGAGAAACTTTCGCCTTCATTTGTTGCGCCATGATTACAACCGCGACCGAGCCGATAATCAATCCCGCTCCGATGAGCGTGCGTAACGTGAGCGTTTCATGCGCGAAGAGAGTGCCGAGAAGAATAGCCACGATGGGATTCACGTAGGCGTAGGTCGCGACCTTCGCCGGATCGCAATGCCGGAGGAGCCACGCATACGAAACATAGCCAATGATTCCGCCAATCAGGACGAGATACACAAAAGCGCCTAACGACACCATCGTGATCTGGCGCGGATCGAGATGCCGCAGCTCTCCGGAAGCGAGACCCGCCACCAGGAGGAGGCCGCCGCCGCAAAGCATTTGCTGTCCAGCCGCGAGAAAGGGCGACCCGTTTTGTCCGGCATGGCGCGAATAAAGGGAACCGGCCGACCAGATGAGTGAGGAGCAAAGCAGGATTGACATCCCGATCCAGGCGTGGGGCGATTCGCCCGTGGCCGAAAAGCGCAACGCCGGGCCCACCAGAATGCCCACGCCTATGAATCCGCCGGCGAGGCCGAGCACCTTCACGAGGCCCGGTTTTTCCGAGAGTCCGAAGAGCCAGCTCAGCAGCATGATGTAAAGCGGCACTGTCGCGACGAGGAGAGCGGCGAGACCGGAGGGAATGTATTGTTCGGCGAGGGTGACCCCGCCGTTGCCACAGAGCAGCAGACAGGCGCCGACGATAAGGGCCGTCCGCCAATCACCCGGTTTGGAGCGGGCTGCGCCGCCAAGGCGGGCCCCGAAATAAAGAATGAGGCCGGCCAGAAGGAACCGCGTTCCCGCCATTAAGAGAGGGGGAATGGATTGGATGGCCAGAAGGATCCCGAGATAAGTCGAGCCCCAGATGACGTAGAGCGCGGCGAACGCCAGGATGATCGCGGATTTTTTTGGCTTTGGCGCTGGCATGCGCCGGCACTGTGGCACAGGCTCGTAACGCCTTCACCCGTTGTCATCCCGAGCCGCGCAGACGGCGTGGGATCTCCCAGTCGCAGGTTCGAGCACGCAAGCGAAGAGCGACGTCGCTCCTGACGGAGCGGCTCTCCCATTTCGCGAACGCGGTTGAGCGCTTGAGAGATCCCTCGGCGCGCTGCGCCAGCCTCGGGATGACAACGCTGGAAGTAAGAAATCCTAGCTCCGCCGGCCGGCGATCAACCGGTAAAGCAACAAGAGCAGCATCGCGCCGACGATCGACATGATCCAATGCGCCGTATAATTCTCGTTGCCGGTAAACATTTTGCCGAGCCAGGTGCCCACAAACGCGCCCGCGACACCGAGCAGCATGGTGATAATACAACCGCCAGGATCTTTGCCGGGCATGAGCAGCTTGGCGATGGCGCCGATGACGAGGCCGGCCACCAAGACCCAAATAATTGAATGAGCGCTGAAGTCCATAATCACCAGTCTGGCAATCGCGCCGAGTTGAGGTCAATGCTGAAAATCGAATTCCCCTTCCTGCTCATGATCTTGATCGTGCTCCTGATCTTTTCTTGAGGCGGCAATTTCTCCAAAGATCATGAGTAGGATCATGATCAGGAGCAGGAACTATAACTCGACTACCTGGGCCGATTTGATGTCCTCGCTCGCCCGGATTTTTTCGAGCAAAGCGTCATCGGGAGCCGTGTCGAGATTGAGGACGGTCAAGGCCGTGCCGCCAGCCTGGTTCCGGCTCAGCGACATGGTCGCAATGTTTACTCCGTGATCGCCGAGCATCGTCCCAATTCGGCCCACGATCCCAGGACGATCGGTGTTTTCGAGGACGAGGACCACGCCGTGGGGCCGGGCCTCAACGTGGCGGCTGTTGACATTGACAATCCGGGGCGTCGCTCCGAAAAACGCCCCGGCCACGGAGACGGTTTTTCCTTCGGCCAGCGCGGAAAGCTCGAGGAGATCGGTGTAATCGCCCGCCGCGCTGAGACGCGTCTCGGTGATTTTCAGGCCAAGACTCTCCGCGAACGCAGGTGCGTTTACTTCGTTGATCTCGCTGCCGCCGGCGCCTTGTAAAAACCCCTTGAGGACGGAGCGGGTGATCGCGGTGGTATCGACTTCATTTACTTTCCCGCTGTAGTTGATGTTCAGGCGTTCGACTCGTTTCGGCGCCAGTTGGGAGAGGAAACGCCCCAGCTTTTCGCCGAACCGCAGATGCGGGCCGACAACCGCCAGCGTCTTTGCGTCCAGGTTCGGCATGTTCACCGCGTTGCGGATCGTTCCTTCAAGGAGGGCGGCCCGGATCGACTGCGCGATTTCGATACCGACGCTTTCCTGGGCCTCGGCCGTGGAGGCGCCCAGGTGCGGAGTGAGAATGAGAGTGGGCAATTCGCGTAACGGTGAATCCAGCGGCAATGGTTCGGTTTCAAAAACATCGAGCGCGGCGGCGGCCACATGCCCCGAGCGCAAGGCGTCCGCGAGCGCCGTTTCGTCGACGAGGCCGCCCCGGGCACAATTGATTATGCGCACGCCACGCTTCGTTTTCGCCAGCCGGGCGTGGTCGAGAAGATGGTGTGTCTCCGAGGTCAGCGGAGTGTGCAGGGTGATGAAGTCGGCCGTAGCGAGCAAATCACTGAGCTCCTCGACTAATTCCACCTGGAGGGTCCGGGCGCGCGTGGCGGAGAGGTAAGGGTCGTAAGCGGCGACCCGCATGCCGAAGGCAATGGCTCGCCGGCTCAATTCGCTCCCGATTCGGCCCATCCCAACGATCCCGAGGGTTTTGTTGAAGAGCTCCACCCCTTCGAGGTTTTTCCGGTCCCATTTCCCGCCGCGCAACTGCGAATCGGCTTGTGGAATTTTTCGAGCAGCGCAGAGCAGGAGCGAGAATGCATGCTCGGCCGTCGAAATCGTGTTTCCGCCCGGCGCGTTCATCACAATGATGCCCCGCCGGGTAGCAGCTTCCACGTCCACGTTATCAATCCCCACCCCGGCGCGCCCTATCACCCGCAGCCGCGTCCCGGCATTCACAATGCCGGCGGTGATTTTGGTCTGGCTGCGAACAACGACCCCGCTGAATTGCGGAATCAATTCGATCAGGGCCGCTTCGGTCAATCCCGTCTGGGTTGAAACTTCCAGCGCGCCGTCGCGCGTCATCTCCTCGATGCCACGCTGCGAAATGGAATCCGCGACCAGGATTTTCGGAGCCGTCATTGTGGCAGAATGCTAGAGAGCCCGCGGGCCGAGTCGATAGCGAATCATGTCGCGGGAATGGCGTCTTTTCGCCACACCGTGACGGCCTGGTAAATCAGGAGGACGAGAAAACAGGAATAGAGAGGCATTACGGGAAACAGGTAGCGTTCATAACCGCCTATCCACCAAGTCGCGTCCAGGTAGGAGAAGAGAGTTATCCGGAGGAGGATCGCAGCCGCGAGGAGAACGAGCACGGCGTTAAGAGGACCGCGGAAACGAAGCCTGCGCCAGTGCCAAACAATTATGAGCAGGGCAGCGCACCCGGTTAATGACAGGGCCGCCACAAAATTTGCGTGATAGCGACCGATAAAGTTCTCCAACGCCACTGACCGTCGGCCCGGGGGGTGGGGCCGGACACGACGATGAGTCATCTCATCGTACAAGGCACGTTGTGATGGAGTGAGAATGGCATCGTCACGATCTGCTATCGTTTCGTACTGTTGCCCGAACAGGCCGGCAATCCTGGGAAATGATTGCGGTAGGTAACGAATGCTGGCGAGCGCTCCCGGATCCAGGAAACTGGAGATCACAAATCGAGTGGGCACCCGGCCCTCGTCGCAAGCGCGATTGATCTCGTTGGCCGCGTCGCGATAGAAGCGGTCCGCGTTGGCCGCGCTGTCGTGCATGTCTCCGCTCTTCGCGGCCACGTTGCGCAAAGCCCAAAAAAACCAGGGCGCGCCGATTTCGTGAATTCCCAGAGAATTGAAAGCGGGGACCTGCCAGGCGTGGCCCAGGTCGCCTTCGAATTGCGGCTTAAGCCGCGCAAAGACAGGACTGACGCTGTAAGCCATCTCGAGGGCTTCGGTAGAGACGGAGACGAAACGTTGTTGCCGGCTGGGCCTGATTCGAAGGAGCGCCTTGTAAGCGGCCTGGAAGCTGGGCGATGTCAGCTCCGACTTTGAAAAGCCATGAAAGACGCGGTAGTTGGCGACATCGACTGCGAGCACCAGGAGCGCCAGCGGCGCCAGCATGGCAACGGCCGGCTTTATTCCCAAACGCGCGGCCGCCTTCCAGGAGCCCGTCGCACGACGGTGACGGAACAGCGCGACGCTGAAGAAAACAGCGAGCATGGCCGGTATCAGAATGCTCTCTTCCCGTGTGTTCCAAAGAACGCCCAGCGTCACACCTGTCCAAATGGCGTGCCCGGGTTTTCCAGTGAAGAGAGTGAGGAGAAGTCCGCCCAGGGCGAGAGGAAGAACTCCGGCATAAAAGGAGTCGCTCATCGCATGGTTATTGAACAGAAAGCTGCCCGGATGGAGAACCATGACGGAGAAGGCCACCAGGCAAACCGCGCGGGAAACGCCGGCTTTGCGAAAGGCGGCCACCAGGACGAGATACGCACCAATCTGGAACGCTTCTATCGCGATCCGAAGAGGAATCGCCCCGAGGTGCACCAGAGCGATGAACAACGGATAAGCCGGCGGCCGGGCAAACGCGGTCCAGCTATAAGGCGAGCCCCAATACCAATTCCTGGCCGCGCTCAAATACCAGAGCGCGTCGTACTCTGTCGCGCTCCCGTAGATGTCTTCGGTGTGAACCAGCCAGAATTTGAAAACGATGAGAAGCAGCAGGCTCACCGCCAGCCCGTAACGGCGTAGAACGGAACTCAGCATCACGTGGCGGAGGAAAAGGGTCCGCTGCGTTTCCGCCAGACCACGATTGCTTCGTAAACGAGCAGAATAAGGAAACAGGCCGAAAGCGTCATGACCGGAAAAAGGTATCGCTCGTAGCCCGCCATCCACCAGGTCGCCTGGAGGAAAGAAAAGAAAACGAGCCGGATAACGATCGTCGCAGCCAGGAGGAAGAGGACCATGATCCGCGGTTCCCGGAAGCGCCACCGGCGAATCAAACCGAGCAGGACCAGGAACGCGGCCAGTCCAGCCCAGGCCAGGGCGCCAAAAACGTAAACATAATTCGCACCGATAAAGTTCTGGACCGCGACGGCGAGCCTGGCCGAGATCGTGTCTGGAATGACGAAATTATTCGAGTTGTCGATCCTCGGCTGGGGCTGCCGGAACACCATTTCCTCGTAGAGACTGGCCATCCAGGGAACGAGGTTGGTATCAGCGCGCACCCCGGGCTTCTGGTGCCGGAAGAGAAACAACTTCGCGATCTCAACAATTCCCCGCGGAAGATAACGGATGCGTGAAAGCGCACCTGGATCGAGAAAGCCCGAGACCACGGGCCGGCTCGGAATTCGGCCTTCATCGCAGGCCTGGTTAACTTCGCGCGCTATCTTGCGGTAAAACGCGTTGGTCGAGGCTGGGTCTTTGTAATAGCCGGCGTTCGCGGTCATGTTGCGAAACGCCCACATGAACCACGGACCGTACTCACGGATCCCCAGGGTATCGAAAGCCGGATTGGTCCAGTTCCGGCCGTCGAGCGCCTCGAACTCGGGCTTGAGCTGGGCGAAAGTCGGGCTCACTTCATAAGCGTTTCGGAGCGCCCCCATGTTCACTGCTACGTAGCGCAGCGAATAGTTCGACTTGATTCGCAGCAGCGCCTTGGACGCCCTCTCGAAAGCCGGCGAGCTCATGTCCGATTTCGCGAAGCTCCCGAAGGTCGCGTAGTTCGCTGAATAGACGGCCATCACCAGTGCCGCCATGGTTCCACCCAGCACTGCAGTCCGTTTGAGCCAGAAAACCAGGTGAGCCTTGCGCGTCGGCGCTTCTCTTCGCTGAAGCAGGGCGAGCAGGAAAAACACCGCCAGGATTAACGGAATGAGGAAGCTTTCCTCCCGTATATTCCAAAGGACCGCATAGGCCGCGCCGGTCCAGGCGGCGTGGCCGAATTTCGCCGTCAAAAGCGTCAGGAGCGATCCCCCCAGCGCGAGCGGAAGAATGGCGGCGTAGAAACTCTCGCTCATGCTGTGGTTGTTGAAGGTGAGCGCGGCCGGATGGAAAATCATCGCGGCGAAAATCAACAGGCAAAGTGTCCGCGGAACGGCCGCTTTGCGAAGAGCGACAATGAGCACGGCGAACCCGGCCATTTGCGTCAGCTCGATCCCTATCCGGAGCGGGATTCCAAAAAAATGCAGGACGGCGATGAAGAGCGGATAGGCGCACGGCCTGACGAACGCGGTCCAGCTATAATCCGCCCCCCAATACCAATGTTTGGCGGAGCCCACGTACCAAAGCGCGTCGTACTCCGCCGAGCTCCCGTAGATTTCCTCCGTGTGCACGACCCAGAGCTTGAAGAGGACGAGCGCCATTCCGACAGGTAGCCAGAGATGGCGAATATCCCGGCGAGCGGGCGTGTTGGTGGGTACGGTCACGGACAAGCGTTTGGAGTTAATCGCACCGCCGCTCGTAACTCGCATGCGCTCCTCAGGTCAAGTCAGTAGAATCGAACTCGCGCGGCGTCGGTTGGAGTCTGGTGCCATTATCGATCTGCAGGATGGACTTCTCGGCTACTTCGCGGCGGGAAGGTACCAGATAAAATCGTTTACTTTCGTATAGTTATATTTGAGCAGAAGTGGATCAAACAGGAGTTGGTGATAATTGTCCTGGCGATAGCGCAACGTGGCGGGAAAGTAACAGACTTTCGGGAGATGTTTCTCCAAAGCTTCGCGCAGATTCGCCATTCGCAGGCTGCGGTTACCGGTTGTTACATACGGCAGGACCTCGTCAACGAAGAAATTAAGCAGGAGAGGATTTTTGCGATTTGTGACCACGTAAAGGAGCGGGCCCTCCGTTGTCAGGATGTAATCACCCGGCTTGGAATGTTGATTGATTGTGTCGATCAGGGATGGGTCCCAAGGGGCCTGTTGAGAGGCGGCATGTTCTCTCAGGACGATTCTCGTGGGGTCGTATCCTACGAAAAGCAACAGGCCCGCCAATCCCGCAAACGCGACGATGGAAGTGACTGAGCCTTTTTGGTAAAGATAACCGCTCAGAGCTTCGGCGCCGATCACACTAAGAAGCACCAGTCCACTCATGCCCAGCAGGAAATAATGCCCCCAGAAACAGTGTCCGACAGTCCGATTGCGAGTAAGGCGAGCGTCAGCTCAATCGCTTTAGCACGCCACTTGATGCCCAAAAGGCCCAGGAGCGGGATAGCGGCCCAAAGTGCCAAGACCAAGGCAAGGTGCCTGAAGTTATAGAGCACGTTGTGCAGCCTGGTCCAACTGGCCGCCACGACCAGAATTCCGGAAACCCTCGGGAACAGGCCGACATCGATGCAGTAGTTAGCGGATAGAATCGAATGAGATCGAGATAAGGGACCAGAGCAGAATGGCTCACCAAATAAATCAGGAGCGCAAGGCTGACCGCCAGGGCACCTGCCGCCGAGAAGGCAAGTTGACGCCACCTCCATCCGCGCGCGTCTGGTCCAAGTGCAACTATCAACCAGGCCGGAATTACTGAGAAGAGGAATAGCTCCTTGGAGAAAACGGCCAGCCCGAAGCAGACTCCGCTGAGCACTTGCAGAGCAGTTTTTTGGAACCGAATCTTGAATGAAGAAGAGAGCGATCCAAGCGAAAATCCGAGCAGAGTGAAAGCAAGTCCGTATGACTCGGTATCATTTAATCCTGAGTCATGAAACTCCGGTCCCAAGAGCCACAAGGCAACCTGGGCGCTCAGCAGCGCTGCCAGCCAGGGAACCACTTTTCGCTTGAGCAGCGCCACGTAGAAGAAGGCGATTGAGGCCAGGACCAGAGCCGTGGGAACAATTCGAAAAAGGGAGTCTTTAAAACCGAACAGGACAAGCCCGAAATAATTAGCGAAGAAGATGACAGGTGGCTTCGGTTCGAAGAAGTCGCGATAAGGAACGGCGCCCTGCGTCATGAGCCATCCACCCCAGACAAAAAATTCCTCGTCAAAACGGATCGGGGTCCAGAAACGCGCGCGGGTGTAGAAATAGGCGAGGACGAGGAGAAGACCCAGGAGGAGGGCGTTTGCGGCGATTCGTAATGTTAATGCGCGCGTCATGTTTTGGAGCCTTGGCTTGAGCTCAATTGTGAGGCCGCCCTACTCGTTTGATATTCAGCCGCATCCGAAATCCCAATTGCGATAATCTTTACGATCTTCATGCCAGTGACCCCTTGGCCTTGCTGTGGGTCAGTCAGGCATTGAGATGAGCGGGTGAAGGGAATCGAACCCTCGTGTCCAGCTTGGGAAGCTGGCGTTCTACCATTGAACTACACCCGCGGAAGAATTTTCGATTGTCGAATTTCGATTGCCGATTTGCAAGCGGCAAAGTCACTGCCAGGAAATCACATCATCGGAACCGGTCAGCTTACCGTCTCCATTTTGGCCCAGCTTGGTGTCTTTTCCAAGTGACCATGCGATGACCCCGGATCGAATCGGATCGGATCCGGCCCCGCCAGCCGATCCGTACGGGTTCGCGATCTGGTTATCGTAGGTGCCGTCGATCGCAATTTTGTAGGCCCGGCCCCACGGGTCGTACCATTGGCCATCGGAAATCTTGATTCCCGAGCGAGGCGCCGTCTCGTCCTTCGCTTCCGGGATATTAAGGAACACAATCTTTCGAGGATTGGCCGCGTTATTCAGGTTTGCCGTGCCTTTTCCGATGGCGCGAAGTGTATAAAAGAGATCCCCGGTATCCGTGAGCGCGGTGTCGTCCACGGCCACGGGATACCTCCCGTACTCCGAATAGAATGCATTCACCGCGACCGTGATTTGAGTGAGATCGCTTTTCGCCTGCGCTTTTTTCGCCTGGTTTTGCACGGTTCGAAAAACAGGGAAGGAACAGCTGATCAGCACGGCAATAATTGCGATGACGACGAGCAGTTCGATGACGGTGAAAGCGTGCGCCTTTTTCATTTCCATTTTTGCATTTGCTCGGGAAAAGGGCATTGGGCGCAATCGGAGTTATCCTGCAAACAAAAATCCTCGTAGATCTGCAGCAATCCCTGCTGGTGCGCGATGGTTTTCGTGAAGCGCGGGCGGCGCGGATCGGCCCCGAAGAGCCGGGCCGCTCCTGTTTCCAGGCGCCGGTTCGTCAGGCGCGCGCGAAGCTTTTGGTAGTCTGGCCAGATGTCGCAGCCTTCGGCGTAGAACCACGGGAGGATAACGTTGGCCAAAATCTCCGCGATGCGGGAGCTGCCGACGATTGCCATTTCGGCGGACACTGCCTCGGACGTAAGCGTGTAGTGGAAACTCCAAAACGGGTGACGCAGATTCAGGAGAAAAGCTTCCGCGGTCCTCACGTTTTTTCCGGCGAGCGATTTGATGAAGGCGGGCCAGGAGAGCGCGAGGAGGGCCAGGGCGCCGAGGCGGCGTTGGGGATGATTGAGGGGCCGGGCGCCGCTCAGGCGCCAAAGTTTGGCCGGCAACACGAGGCGCAGCATATCGTCACGATGCGGCCACCAGCGGTCCCAGAGGTGTCTCACGTAGGGACGGGTGGCTTCGGGGTAGGCGGCGAGGTCGGGAGTCCCAAGAAAGCCAGCGACGCCAAAGAGCATTGCCTCGATGTCGTCAAATCTCTTGCGAAGGAACGGGAGCGGGGCGCGCTGCGCCAGAAGAGTAAAGGCGAGCTTGTTGTTCTTGTAACCCAGCGCCGCCGCAATCTCCTGAAAGAGCGCGGCATCGCGCCCGTGGCTTTCCACGATGTTCTTGATTCGCGCCGCCTTCCGTTGGAGCCGAAAACGCGACGCAGCAGTCAGAATGCTTTCGAGGCGTTCTGGCGGTAAATCTTTCAGAGGCGCCTGGCAACGGCCAGGTCGCGCCAGCGGCACATTCATGGAGAATTTGTCGGGCAAAAAGGCCGGATCGACCCGGACCTGCGGCACATTGCGATGCGATTTCGTGCGGGTGAAAAAGAGGCGTTCGCTTTGTTGCACGAAGACGTGGAGGATCGCGCCGTCGAACGCGACGTTGGTGGAATGTTCGTGCGTTTCCCAACTGCGATCGGCCAGATCGAATTCAATCGTGCCGCGAATCGGGTCGCCGCTATTGATGCGAATGACGGCATCGGAAAAATCGGGGCCGGCTTCACGGTTCCAGGTTCCGAACTGGACGATCTCGATTTGGTCGCCGGTAACGGAAGAGAACTGGCGCCCGAAATCGCCGGCGAACCAGCGCGCCTGCAACTCCAGCTCGCTCGTTGTGCGAAGGGCTGGAAAAAGCGCTCGTTCGTGGACGCGCGCAGAATCACGGAGCTCGGAATAGCGGCCGGTAAGCTGCATCTGGGGGTGGCGAAAGTGTGAAAGACGCAGCGCAGTTTGGCGATAGAAAAAAGCGTTGTCATCCCGAGGCTGGCGCAGCGCGCCGAGGGACC
>JBAPMH010000107.1:0-6569 GCA_049278515.1 Chthoniobacterales bacterium | reverse complement strand
GTCCTCATCTCCAAATACGGCGGCACTGAGATCAAGGTGGACGGCGAGTCCTACCTGATCATGCGCGAGGACGACATCCTCGGCATCAGTGGTTAATCCAGTCTCTCAACTCTCAACTAGAAACTACCAACTAACACTATGGCAGCTAAACAACTCCAATTTGACGAGAACGCGCGGCATGCGCTTCTCCGCGGCGTCGAGAAACTCTCGAAAGCCGTCAAAGCGACGCTCGGACCGAGCGGACGCAACGTCATCCTCGACAAGAAATTCGGCAGCCCGACGATCACCAAGGATGGTGTGACCGTGGCCAAGGAGATCGAGCTCGAAGATCCTTATGAAAACATGGGCGCCCAGCTCGTCCGCGAAGTCGCTTCCAAGACTTCCGACATCGCTGGTGACGGCACCACCACTGCGACCGTGCTCGCCGAGTCCATCTACAAGGAAGGTCTCCGCAACGTCACGGCCGGGGCCAACCCGACCTCGCTCCAGCGCGGCATCAACAAGGCTGTCGAAGCCATTGTGGCCGAGCTCGGCAAAATCTCGAAGAAGGTCAGCGACCGCAGCGAGATCGCCCAGGTTGCGACCGTTTCGGCGAACTGGGACAAGACGATCGGCGAGATCATTGCCGATGCGATGGACAAGGTCGGCAAGGACGGCACCATCACGGTGGAAGAAGCCAAGTCGATCGAAACCAGCCTCGACGTCGTCGAAGGCATGCAGTTCGACAAGGGCTATCTCTCTCCTTACTTCGTCACCAACGCCGAAGCGATGGAAGCCATCCTCGATAACCCTTACATCCTCATTCACGAGAAGAAGATCTCGAGCTTGAAGGACATGCTCCCGCTGCTGGAGAAAGTGGCGAAAGCTGGACGTCCGCTCCTCATCATTGCGGAAGACGTGGAAGGCGAAGCCCTCGCGACCCTGGTCGTGAACAAGCTCCGCGGCACGTTGCAGGTGGCGGCGGTGAAGGCCCCGGGATTCGGCGATCGTCGCAAGGCGATGCTGGAAGACCTCGCGGTCCTGACTGGCGGCCAATGCATCACGGAAGACCTCGGCATTAAGCTCGAGAACGTCAAGCTTGACGACTTAGGCCGCGCCAAGCGGGTCACGATTGACAAGGAGAACACCACGGTTGTTGAAGGTGAAGGCAAGCAAGTCGACATCCAGGGCCGGGTGAACCAGATCCGTCGTCAGATCGAAGAGACCACTTCCGATTACGATCGCGAGAAGCTCCAGGAACGCCTGGCGAAGCTCGCCGGTGGTGTCGCCGTCATTAATGTCGGCGCCGCGACTGAGACCGAAATGAAAGAGAAGAAGGCGCGCGTCGAAGATGCGTTGCATGCTACTCGCGCCGCGGTTGAAGAAGGCATCGTCCCTGGTGGCGGCGTCGCTCTCATCCGCGCCCAGAAAGCGCTGGATAAGCTGGAACTCGAAGGCGACGAGAAAGTCGGCGTGGCGATCATCCGCCGCGCAATCGAAGCTCCCCTTCGCACCCTCGCTGATAATGCGGGCCAGGAAGGCGCGCTCATCGTCCAGGAAGTGAAGAAGCGCAAGGGCGCCGAAGGCTACAACGTGGCCACGGGCGAATACGAAGACCTGGTGAAAGCCGGTGTCGTCGATCCGACCAAGGTGACCCGGAGCGCGTTGCAGAACGCCGCTTCGATCTCCGGCCTGTTGCTCACCACCGAAGCCATCATCACCGAAGCTCCTGAAAAGGAGAAAGGTGGCGGCATGCCTCCGGGCATGGGCGGCGGAATGGGTGGCGGCATGGGCGGCATGGATTATTGAGGCCGTCTCGGCCGAAACCCCGAATCCTTTCGGGGCTAAGCCGAACAGTTACTCGCTAACTAAAGCAATCAACAGCAGCCGGGCCAGAAATGGCCCGGCTGTTTTGCTTTGCCGACGTGCCTGGTTCCGTCACCCCGTTCCGGGGTTGAGCTCCTAACGTGAATTCACACCCGGAGCTGCGCTCCGGCCTCTATTTCGGCGTGCCTTCGGCACTCGGACTCAATGTCAAAAACCATCCAACAAAGTACGAGGCCTGGGATGTTGTTGAACCGCGTCGAAGAGTGCATAATCGGACTCAATGAGTATCGAGCAGATCAAGACTGCGATCGAACGGCTTTCGTTTGAAGAGCGGGCCGAGCTGGCGGCGTGGTTCCACGGCTGGAAGGACGATGAGTGGGACGAACAGATGAAACGCGATGTCGCGGATGGGAAGCTCGACGATGTTCTACGTGAGGTGGAAGACGATATCGCAGCCGGGCGGCTTCGCGATATGCCGTGAAATCCAGAACGCACCGGCGATTCTGGAACGAGTTCAACCGGCTACCGGCGCACGTCCAATGTCTCGCGCGAGATAAATTCCGGCTCTGGCAGCGGGATCCGTTTCACCCTTCGATGCAATTCAAGCCGCTCCGCGTTAACATCTGGTCGGTGCGGATCGGAGATCATTATCGAGCGCTTGCGCGTCGCGATGGCGAGCTCATTGTCTGGTTCTGGATCGGCACACATGAAGAATACAACGACTTCGTGCGGCGACTTCACTGAGTAACTGGGACGAGTAAGAATCGCTGCGGACATAGGCGATGTGTTGACAGCAAAAATTAATGACAAACACTCATTCATGCGGCGCAGCTTGATCGGCCTCTTGCTCATTCTAACTGTTGTCGGCGTGACTCTTCGGGCGGGTGCAACCGAAGCCCAAAAGCAAACTGAGAAGCCGAAGCCTGACTATCGTGGGCTTCTCTTGTTCGCGCCTCGCCCGGATTATCCTTATGAGGCACGGAGAGCGCGGATCACAGGCAGCGGCGTTGTCATTATGCAAATAGATACTTCGACAGGCAAAGTCGTCTCCTGCCGCATGAGCCCGACCACGGGCAACAGCGCTCTTGATGCGGCCGCGTTGTACGCTTTCCGGCAATGGCGGTTCAAACCCGGCACTACCTTCCACATGGCCCAGATACCGATCACTTTCACGATGAGCGGGGAAGTTTTGACCGAGTATCGCGTGAAAGAGAAGCCAATGGATGAAGCGCTGGCGGCCTTCCTGGGAAAAGGTACGGTCGAGAAGGGTCCCATCCCGGCCTACCCGCGATCCGTTGCCTGGACGAATAAGCAGGGCAAGGCGGTTTTCGAGCTCCACGTTCAGAGAGATGGACGCGTTTCGGAAGTCCGAATCCTGAAGGCTTCGGGCGATGCGGTTTTTGATCGAACGGCTGTAGAGACGTTGCGGAAATGGCGGCTTCGGCGTGGTCCGTTGATTTTGGAGCTGCCTCTGAGCTTCAAACTTACGCCTGCCAGTTACGAGGTCGATATTCCAAAGAACCGGTAACGATCCAAACAAGGAGCGGCGGCCTCCAGCCTTCGCCAAGGCTACGGCTTGGCAAGCTAGACCGCCGTTGGGGGCGGTTTGGAAAGCGCCCCTCCTTGGGCGCCGCGGCAACAGCATGGCTTCGCCGACGGGATTTGAAAGCCCCGGGGAGGCACGCATAGCGGAAATCGCACGTGGCAGGACGGGGTTTGAAAGCCCGGCCTCGCCGACTTCGTCGGCTGCGTTACGGCTCGACTCCGCTGGCGCTCCGCTCGGAATGACAGTCTTATTTGGCCGGCGGCACTGGTTCGGTCTCATGGAGGCGGCCGTAATCGACCGTGAGCCGTCCATCGGGAAGTTCCGTGTAAACGTCGACGAAGCGTTCGCCGAAGCGGATGTCGTCCCACGCGTAATCCTGGGCGCTCTGGACCGACGCCGCCATCACGAGTTCGAGTGACAGGGTGGAAGCGACGAAGAAGGCGTCTTCCTTTTCCAGGCTCTCCAAAGTTGCGCCGTAAAGCGGGCTCTGTTCATCGATCGTGTGCCGGATAATCAAAGCCGCGGGGAAACTGATCATCCGGTCTGGATAGACCTTTAGCTCATAGAACCGCCGGATCTCTTCGCCCTCCGCGACGCGCTCGTCCCGCGAGTAGAGCAGGCGAAACTCAGCTTCGGCCATGCTGGTGTGGCGAAGGTTGGCGACGCGAAACATCATGCTGAGCCGGCCGTCGAAATTCCCTATGACAAGGCAATTGCTGAAAACGATCCGGGCCGTGGGCCGGGCGAAGCGGACGAAGATGAGGCCGGTGATCACCGCGAGCCAGATCATCCCGAGAAAGATTTCAATCGTGACGACGATGTGTCCGTAAACGGTCGCGGGATAGTTGTGGCCATACCCGACCGTGGCCAGAGTTTCGACGCTGAAGAAAAACGCTTCCGGGAATGAACCGGGCGTCATGTCGGCAATGCAGTTACCCCCGATGATGTAGAGCAGGGCGAAGAGCAGGTTGATGACGATGTAGCTGCCGAGAAGAAAAAGAGCGAAGCGCGGCCAGCTCAGGGAGAGCACCCAGTGATAACTGTCGCGCCAGCCACTGACCGCCGCGTTGATCTTGAGGAATTCGGTCCGGCCGGCGCGAGTGGAGATGGGGCGTTGAGGACGGTGTTTCATGTCTTGAATGATGGAATGGAGGGCCGAGCTCTGCGAGGCCGCGAAGCTTCAGAGCGCGGCGTCGCTGAGCTCCGCCCTCCATTTTTCACGCCGGGATCCGCTCGGAATGACAAAGTGCATTTGTCACGCTTTGCCGCCGAAACTGACGTGGTCGTCGAGGTCAACCAGGTCGTACCAGGTTTTAACATCTTCGCGGTCCTGGGAAAATTTGCCGACGTATCCGCTGAAATACTGGAGCGTCTCGACATCGCCGCTCGGGCCGCGGCGAGACATGAAGCTGCTCCAGGCGTCGATCTCCCACGCTTCGCGTTTATGTTTCGCGTTCGCGCCGATCCATTCGAGGATCTCGCCGTCTCCTTTCCCGGTGGCGAGCTGCTCCTTCAGTGCGGCAAAGTCCAGGCCGAGAAAATCCTTCAGATGCTGGTCGATGGGGGCGTCATAGTTGTATTCGCCGTTGGTGCCGGCGATCGTGGCGCGGCCTTTATCGAGAAGGCGGGGCAGGGCGACGTAACCGCCCAGCCGGCAATGGGGACTGCGCGGCGGGCGCTGGGTGAGATTGGGTGCGGATATCGTTGGTGAGTCGGACATAAGGTTGGGTTGGTTTGTCCGATTATCCACCGGCTCCGGCGGAGATTAAAGATTTTGCTTCAGTTTCCCGGCGCCGTCTGACATACCCTCCGGCTTCCATGAATGACCAAGTCTCTGCGTTGATGGCCGACGTTAAGGCCAAGAACCCGTCGGAGCCCGAGTTTCACCAGGCTGTCCAGGAAGTGGTCGAATCCCTCTCGCTCGTGCTGGATCAGCATCCGGAATATCGCAAGGTGAAGATCATCGAGCGGATCATCGAGCCGGAGCGGGTCATCATGTTTCGCGTTCCCTGGCAGGATGACCAGGGCGAGCTCCATGTGAACCGGGGGTTCCGCATTCAAATGAACAGCGCCATCGGGCCGTACAAAGGCGGGCTGCGCTTTCATCCCTCGGTCAACCTCGGCATCCTGAAGTTTCTTGCCTTCGAACAGGTCTTCAAGAACGCGCTCACCACCTTGCCAATGGGCGGCGGAAAAGGCGGGTCGGACTTCGATCCGAAAGGCAAAAGCGACAGCGAGGTGATGCGGTTCTGCCAGGCGTTCATGTGCGAGCTCTTCCGGCACATCGGCCCGGATACGGATGTTCCGGCGGGCGACATCGGAGTCGGGGCCCGCGAAATCGGATTTCTGTTCGGAATGTACAAGCGGCTTCGGAACGAATTCACCGGCGTAATGACCGGCAAAGGCCTGACCTGGGGCGGCTCGGTTATTCGTCCGGAAGCGACAGGGTATGGGGCCGTCTATTTCGCCGCCGAGATGCTCAAGACGCGCAAGGAAGAGATGAAAGGCAAGATTTGTCTCGTCTCCGGAAGCGGCAACGTCTCGCAGTACACGGTGGATAAACTCATCTCGTTAGGCGCCAAGGCGGTCACGCTCTCGGACTCATCCGGCTACATCTACGATGAAGCCGGCATCGACCGGGACAAGCTCGCTTTTGTCATGGACCTGAAGAACAACCGGCGCGGCCGCATCTCCGAATATGCCGACAAGTTCAAGGGCGCCGTCTACACGGCCACGGACGCGGCGGCCGATCACAACCCGATCTGGGATCACAAGGCCGATTGCGCCTTTCCCAGCGCGACCCAGAACGAGATCAACGGCAAGGACGCGGCCAATCTCCTCAGGAACGGCGTCTACGTCGTCTCCGAGGGCGCCAACATGCCGACAGACATTGATGGGGTGAATCAGTTCCTCGAGGCCGGGATCCTTTTCGGCCCGGGGAAGGCCGCGAACGCCGGGGGAGTCGCCACCTCCGGCCTTGAGATGGCGCAGAACAGCATGCGCATCTCGTGGACGCGCGAAGAAGTCGATACCCGCCTCTTCAACATCATGAGGACCATCCACGAAGTCTGTCACCGCACCGCCGAGAAGTACGGCACGCCGGGCAACTACGTAAACGGCGCCAACATTGCCGGCTTCCTCAAGGTCGCGAACGCGATGATGGATCAGGGGTTGGTGTAAGCGAAAGGCTGAAGCCCGCCTTTGGGCTTAGTGAATC
>JBAPMH010000106.1:0-4102 GCA_049278515.1 Chthoniobacterales bacterium | reverse complement strand
GTAAAAATCCATTTTAGCCGCGCCCACGAGAAAGATACAAAATGGGACATCAAAATTGTTTTCACCGACAATGAGTCGCGCTACTGGACCAACCTCGATTTGTCCGCGATCAGCGAAGTGACGATTCATTACAAAAACGACCACGCGACCGCGACCTGGAAGTAAGCGTTGGGCTCTTGCATCGCTAATGCGATTTGAGCGGAGGGGTTCAGGGAAATTAGCGACCGCGGATTACGCGGATAGCACGGATACTAAAGATGTCTTCTTATCCGCGGCATCTGCGTAATCCGCGGTTTAGAGCATGAAGGGAATGATGTCCGACGGCACGCTGGGACGAACTCCCAACCCTGATTCCGAAGTCATCTACGTTCTATGCCGTGGCTACAGGAGCGATCGTCCAAGGCAGGCTAGCCGCAGCGACCGACGCTAGTTCATTCTTCCGTGGCCGAGGAGATGCGCGATGAAGGCTATCAACAGATAAAGGATTCCGAAGAGGAGAGAGCCCGCGACCCAAATGACGGATGGAAGCGGGATGAGAAGCAGCGGCAAAACAGACAGCTCTGAATGCCCGGTCGCCCGGAGGCGAAGGCTTCCCACCAGCAGCGCCGGGACCACCGCCAGGATGCCGCACCAAGCCGGAACGTTCGGCGCGGTGATAGTCTCGTGCTTCCACCCGAGGCTGAAGACGAAGAACACGAGCAACGCGGCGAGGACGTTTGCGCCCCAGAACCACCAGTATTTTGTGAGCACCCACGTCCAAACCCTTCTCATAACCTTCGTTGTAACGGGCTGAGCACGGTCTGGCGCTATAATTCACCGCTGCTCTTTGGTTTTCTTTGCGGGCCGAGGGAGCCAAAATTGGCGTCAGAGCTAACTATCCACACAGCCGAAAATGGAGATCTTGAAGTGTTGGAACTCGCGATCTAGGAATCCCGGATGCGTAGGAGACAATGGTCAATCTGGCCGCTGATTTCCCAAACGTAGTAGAGCGCTGCGCTTCCATTTCTACAGAACTTGACCGCTTTAAGCGGTCGAGATTCGGAGGCCGGAACCGATCCCGCGTCCGTCTGATCGTTGGCCAGCCACCGCCATTTCTTGCGCGTTGGCCAGTTGCCATACTTTGCAAAGTATGGCGGGCGGCAGGGAGGCCCGCTTCGGCGAGAGACCGCCGCGGCTATTTGCCGAAGACTTTCTTTACGTCGCCAACTTTCTTCTGAATCTTGCCGCCGACTTTTTCGGCGGTGCCGCGATCTCTTAAGTCGGGATTGCCAACGGCTTTTCCGCTCTCCTCTTTGACTTTGCCTTTCGCTTCCCGAAGCGTGCCTTTGATTTTATCTTTTGTACTCGATTTCATGCACATGAATCGCTGCCCCCGGCACTCCCGGGCGGACTTTTCGGCACCGGTAGAGGAGCGCTCCCTGCCGGCCCGCGCGAAAAAGCTGGCGAGACGAGCTCCCGGTTGAGTAATAGTGGTCGCAGATGGCCCGCGGAGGGGCTTGGTGAAGCTCGCAACTCAAAAAATAATCTCATGAAAACAAAATGTCTTACCCTAATTGCTCTGGTCATGTTGCCGTTGGCTTTCGCCCGGGCCCAGTCGCCGCAACGTTTCGCAAAGGCGGACGCAAACCACGACAAGATGCTGTCCCTCGATGAAGCCAATGGCTATCTCGTCGGGGAGCTTTTCAGCGCTCTCGACAAAAACAAGGATGGGAAGATTCCGAAGGCAGAATGGATGATGGCCAGTAAGAATGCCAGTCAGGCGGAGGAATTCCGCGTCCGCGACGCGAATGCCGACGGCATTGTCACGCTGGCCGAGGCGCTTGCCTACGGAAAGAAGAAGGGATTGGCCAGGGAGCTCATGACTGCCGCCGATAAGAACAAAGACGGCAAGCTCTCCCTCGAAGAGATTAACGCGTACTACGCGAGCAAAGCAGGCCCGGCCCGTTAATTCTGCGCCTGGATTTGGCCAGGCTGGAAATTCCCAAACGCGCTCGCAGGAGCCGCGGATCGAATCGATTGGAGGGCGTCTGTGTCAGGCGCCGTCCATCGAAGGCGGCGTCCGCCGCAGGCACGACGGCTACAGAGGGAGGAGGCGGCGACCCGGCAGCTGACGGACCGCTGCTACAGGGACCGACCGGGATCAGCGATCCCGGCTACATAAACATCGTTAGGAGAATCCCGATTCGGGCTTAGGTTCCCTTTGTCTCCAGCTTGAACCAGCGACGGCCGATGCGCGGCCGGTCCCATCAGGCGGCAGCACTTTTCTTATCCGCCACACCCATCTCAACGAGATTCTGCACGACGCGGCTGTCGCCCACGCCGTCCGCCCAGCGATCGAGCGCGGTGGACTCACTTTTGCCGAAACGCGGGACGCCTTGAGCGCCCTCAACGTTCTGCGGCCCGCCATGATAGCAGCCCCTGTTTTCCCCGAACCAGGTCGGTAACAACTCCACAGTTCTATTTTTATGAACAGCATTCTTCTCGATGACGCTCTCAAAGCCGTGCCTGACACGGGTCTTCTCGTTAATATGGTGCGGCTGCGTGTCCGGCAATTACTCGGCGGCTCGCGCCCAATGCTCGTTCTCAAGCCGGGACTCAGCGTCTCGGATATTGCCCTGAGCGAGATCGCCGCGAAAAAGCTGATCTCGGAACGCGTCCTGGCCGTTGTGGCAGGGGTGGCGGCGGCTCCCGTCATCAATTTTCCCGGCATAACAAAACCCGCGGGGAAAGCCGCCTAGATCCCCACCCGCCGCTGGCCGTTTCCATGGATCCCATCGCCAACGTCGGTCTCCCGTCTGAAACGCCGGCGCGCGCCTATTATCGCGCCCATGCGGGCAAGCTCATGGTCGTCGAGTCCAAGACCGGCCGGGAACTTTCGTCGGGCGATTTCTTTCATCTCCAGGAGGTCGGCACGCACCCGACCGGATTACTTGTAACCGGCCTTTTCGACCACGACCGGCGCAATCACATGGCCGCTGCAGCCGTGCGCGACGCGACCCCGGATGAGATCGCGTGGCACGACAATTCCGGGCTCTGACATTTCAGAAACGATACCCGTGCCGACCTACCTTTACGAAACCACCGATCAAACGCGGCCGATCCGCCAGTTTGAAATAAAACAAGCGTTCGCCGAGAAACCGCTCCTGGTCGACCCGGCGACGGGCGAACTGGTGCGACGAGTTATTACGGGAGGTTATGGGATTGTTATTCGGGGTGGCTCGGCCGGTCCTTCCGTCGGCTCGTGCGGCTCACATGATGAGGTCGCCGGATGACGATGAGCGCGGCCTGATGGAGAAACAATATGGGAAACAGTCAAGGCAGAGATAACACGAAGAAACGCAAGGCACGCCGGAAGAAGACGGAGCGCCTCGCCCTGGCCAAAGCGAATAAGAAGCCGGCGAAATAAGGTTCGCCTTCGCCAAGGCTTCGGCGTGGCAAGCGGGACGTTGTAGCCGGGATCGATGATCCCGGCCGGGTAGATTGCCACATCTGACCGGGGTCGGCCCGGTAGATTGCCGCATCTGACCGGGGTCAACGACCCCGGCTACAGTTAGCGGTCGGACCGCGGCAGGATCGGCGAGAGCGCGAAAAACAGGATTGGAATCGTGGCGACGCCAGCTGCGGCGGCGAAAAGCACGACGTTCAGGGCGGTGCGGACCGTGGAATTGACCGGTCCAGCCGCCAGAACAAACGCTCCCACCAGGAGCAGAACACCTATCGCCACCGTCTCGGCGATGATAAATCCGCGGACCTTGCTGCGCCGGCGCGAATGGGTGGAGATGTTGGTTTCCAAAGCTGAAGTCGGAATTAGCGGCCGTTGTCCGAGTGCAGTCGTTCCGAGAGTCGCAAGCCGTCCGAAGCCGGCCGGGAACGGTCCGCCGGTTGCACTCGAGCGGCGGTAGCGAATCGCCGGAAGAGCGCGGCCCGACGCTCCCCGGTTCGCCGGCGAGCGAGGGAAAGAGTGCTGCATTGCGATAGGGCTGGTTCCATGGTGTTGCCGATCGGAAAGGCGGCATCGCTCGCGCCGCACGTGCAGGATCGGCTGCAATCTACAGCAGAAAGGGACATTACCTAATCATGTTATGAGTGCGGTGGCTCGATA
>JBAPMH010000105.1:0-18258 GCA_049278515.1 Chthoniobacterales bacterium | reverse complement strand
TTATCTGACGGCTCGACGGCGTCTCGCCCTACCCAGTCGCAGTTTGCGCCACGCTAAAAACGCTGGCGCGCGGCTCGCGGACAACATGCCCGAACCTGTCGCCGTGTCTTGGGTGACCGGTGAGCGCCTGCGAGATCCCTCGGCGCGCTACGCCAGCCTCGGGATGACAGAAGGAAAGGAGGCTATAGCGCCTGGCTGGAAAAATGGTAAGACTCGGACAGGATGAGTAAAATTCGAAGATCTTTATTCGCGCTGGCGGCAATGGCGTTCGTTTTGGCCGAACCGGGCGTATCGGTGGCCGGACAGTTCAAACGTTTTCCGCAAACGATTTCGCCTGACGGCGCCTACGTTCTGGCCTGGGGAGAGGCGGAGGAAAAGGCCGGCGACACCGCCCAATTCGAAGAGATTCCGTTCGAGGACGAGACGTCGGACGAAGCGAACTTCGAGGGAGAGGTAAACAACTACCTCGTCGACACGGCCACGGCCAAGATTGTGGCAACGATTCCCGGCTTTGCCTATTTCTCCGGACCGAGAATTCACAAGAACCACGCAGACCTCGATGTCTCCTGGTCGCCGGACGCGAAGAGCGCGCTCGCGATTTGCGACGGCCGCTGGAGCTCGGAGGCAGTGGTCTGGATTGAGCCCCGGACTCACAAAATCGTGGACGTGCAAAAGCAGCTCGAGAAAGGGTTCTATGCTTTGCTGCACAAGAACGAACCGCGTTTCAAGACCGTCGAGGTCTATTTTAGCGGGGCCGTGATTCCCAGGGCGGGGGTATTGATTCTCCACGCTGCCGGGGCGATCCCGAAGGAAGATGGGACCTCTGACTATCTGCTGAAGTTCAGCGTCACGGGCGAAGGCGACAAGGTCCAATTCCGCCTGGAAAATGGCCGGCGGCTTCCGGAGAACACGACACCTCTTGCCGCCGATCCCGAAGCGGAGTTGAACCAGGTTTACAACAAGGTGCGAAGCAGTTTGTCACCCCGCGAGCGTGATCTCCTCCGCGATGAGCAAACGCGCTGGCTGAAGTTGCGCGAGCAAATCAAGAACGACGACAGCCGGGGCCTATTCACCCAGCACCGGATTGCTGAGTTGCGCACCCGGAGTGAGTCGAAGTGAAGCGACGCTGTAGCCGGGATCGGTGATCCCGGTCCCCGAGGAAGCAGTCGGAGCGGGCGTAGGGAAAGGCCGGGATCGACGATCCCGGCTACAATCCAGCGATTTCGCCCTGGATTTCACGACTGGAGAAACGGCGGAACCGGGCAGTCGAGCGCATCGGCCACCGCGCGAAGCAGCTCAGCCTCGCGCGGCTGAATAACCCGATCGGCCACGACAGTTTGGGCGCAAGCGTTCAGGACATTTTTTTTGATTTGCGGCACGGCCCGGCTGAAACGCTCCAGGACAGGGTCAAGATGGGCGAGATCGCATTGCTCCGGTGGCAGCCAGGGGATTTCGGTGCGAGCGATTCGGCCTAACGACTCAGCCCCTTGCGCAAAGGCGGCGCGTGCCTGGGCAGCGTCGTCCTGGCCCGCATAGGCCGTGGCGGACAGGAGGACGCCGCAATCGCCAACCAGGGGACGCAGGTCGTAGAACTGAATGACCGATCTGCCGGTGGGAAAGAAATGGGTCTCCAGATGACGCATGACAATTTTTTGGAGCATGAATTCGAACAGGTCCGTTCGGGAATCGCTCTCGACGAGCGTTTTCACCGCGGCTCGGAACTGCTCGAATTGCGGGCGGGAAAGCCGGCGAAGGGCGGGCAAGGCGAGGTCCAGCAGAGGGATTCTTGCCGGCGCAGGAAGATCGTGGATTTCCGGATAGATTCGGGACGCCTCATCTCGCATGCCTTCCCAGGTGGCGCGGCTTAACTCGTTGAGTTGCTTTTGACGCGCTGCCGAATCCTCCGCGAGGAGAAAGGCGCAGACTAACGAGCTGGCCCCGAGCGGATCGCGGGCCGCCGTCAGGAGCGCCGGCGAAATCGTCCGATGAAGATCAATCGCGTAATGAAGGTGTTCGGTGGTCGGCCGGCCGATATCCGCGACGAGAGATTGTTGTGGAACTGCGGCCGGGTTGTAGCCACGGCGCTGTGCGCCGTCGGATTCGGCCGCAGACTCTTGATCCGAGACGGGCCACAGGCCCGTGGCTACAGTCGGAGCGGGAAGAGGTGGAGGCGTCGCGCCGGGCGGGGGCGGCGGCCGCGACGACGGAAGGGGAGGCGGTTGGATGGGAGGGGGCGGCGGTGGTGCGGCAAGTGGTGGCGGAGGTTGAACCAAGGGCGAGACTCCTGGCAGGGGCGGAGGAGTCGATGGCCCGGCGTCGGGCAACACAACGCTCGGAAAGTTTCCGTCGAAGCTCGGGTCCAGGGCGCGGATCCTTTCGATCAACGGCGGATGGGTCGCGAATCCGAAAAAATTGCTCCGCAGTCCATTTGCGAAAAACAGGTGACTGGCTTCTTCGGCGTGGGGCGATTGCAATTGAGAACCTTCCGTGATTCCACCAATTTTCTTCAAGGCATTGGCCAGTCCCCCGGGGTTGCGGGTGAATTGGACAGCGGAGGCGTCCGCCAGGAATTCGCGCTGGCGACTGACTGCGGCCTGGATCAGCCGTCCAAACAGGACGCCGATCCAGCCGATCGCGATAAGCGCGAGACCCAGCAGCGGGAGAGGATTTTTTTTGCCTCGGGTGTAGAGAAGAACACGGCCGATAACGGTGAGGCAGAGGATTCCAAAGATGAGTCCCATCAGCCGGAGATTGAGCCGCATATCGCCATTGAGGAGATGGCTGAATTCGTGGGCGAGCACCCCCTGCAGCTCGTCCCGCGTCAGCAGGTTGATGCATCCGCGGGTGACGGCCACCGCGGCGTCGCCCGCGGAATGTCCGGCGGCAAAGGCGTTGATTCCGTTTTCGTTCTCCATCACGTAGACCTGCGGAACGGGGACCCCGGAAGCGATCGCCATTTCCTCGACGACATTCAGCAGCTTCCGCTCGTTGAGATCGGTTGTGTTTGAGTCAACCAGCCGGCCGTCCATGAGCTCTGCGACCGCGCGCCCGCCGCGCGCGAGAGCCATCGTTTTGAAAACACTGCCCATGGAAATGACCGTGAGGGTGGCGAGGGCCGTGCCGAAAAACAGGCCTGGGTTCGCCCAGTTAAAGGTCGTTTCCCCGGAGGAACTTTTGAGCTCGACGCCGGTAAAGATAAGCGCGACCGCCAGGTAAACCGAAACGATCAGCAGAATGACGGCGACGGCAAAATAAAATACCAAGAGCTTGGTATTGCGACGGGCCTTGTCCTGGCGCTCGAAAAAGTCCACCCGCTCCGGATTGTGTGCGAAGACCTAGAACGCGACTTTGGGCGCTTCCTTTTGTTCCGGTTTTTCGATGACGAAAGGCTCGGCCGGAGCAAAATTGAACGTGTTCGCGATGATGTTAGTAGGAAAAACTTCGCGGCGCGTGTTGTAGCTCATCACCGAATCGTTGTAGGCCTGGCGCGCGAACGAGACTTTGTTTTCCGTCGAAGTCAATTCCTCCATCAAATTCAGCATGGTGGTGTTCGCTTTCAGATCGGGATAGGCCTCGGCGAGGGCAAATAATCGGCCCAGGACACCGGACAACCCCGATTCCGCCGAGGAAAGTTGTTTCATGGCGGCAGGATCGCCGGGGTTTTGAGCGGCCTGGGTATTGGCCGTCGCGGCGGCGTTTCTCGCGGCAATCACGGCTTCGAGAGTGCCGCGTTCATGTTGAAGATAACCCTTCGCCGTCTCGACCAGATTCGGAATCAGGTCGTAGCGACGCTTAAGTTGAACATCGATTTGCGAGTAGGCATTCTTGTAGCGATTCCGCAGCGTGACCAGCGAGTTGTAGGCGCCGATGACGAAAACCACGAGAATAACGGCGATCAGCCCAATAAAGCCGCAAGAGAGCAAGAGCATGCGATTACTTTCTCCTGGAATTGGCTCATTGCTAGGCCAAAGAACGGAGGTTAATCCCCGCGACGAGCGGTCCGAGAGGATTAGGCCCGGAACTGCGGCCGCGGGTGAGGGCAATGATCCAGGGATACCAGGAGAGGAGATAGGCGAGCGCGAAGAACGCGATCAACTTGTGGCGCTTAAGTAAGGCTTTCACGGTTACTGATGTGATGCGGCGACCGAGTTTATTGGATTCAACAAACCGCCGCTGCCGCCCCGAGCCGCTCCGCTCAATTGCCAGCGTGAAGCTTTATCTGGATCTCGGATTTCAGGGTCCGATGAACGGGACATTTCCCCGCGATCTCCATCAACCTGGCGTGTTGCTCCTGGGTCAGCGGCCCGGTCAGTTCCACGGCGAGGTCGATCCGGTCGAGCATGCCTTTCTTCGTCTCGCAATCTTCACAATCGTCGGCGTGGATCCGGGAATGCCGGAGTGACACAGTGATGTTCTCGAGCGGTAATTGCTTCCGCCGCGCATAGAGACCGATCGTCATTGAAGTGCAAACCCCCAGCGCAATGAGGAGGTAATCGTAGGGGCCCGGCGCGACATCTCCGCCGCCATAGCTGACCGGCTCATCGGCCTGCAGGTGATGCTTCCCGCTAACAACTTCCTGAAGAAACTCGCGGGCGTTGCCGCGTACAATGACATCGGGCGCGGGGGTAGTTCCTTCACCGACAGGCAGGGGTTTTGTATCCATGTCGTCAGAATACGCGCGGCGGCTGCGAAAGCCACGCGATGTAGAGGCGCTTGTGTCAAGCGCCTGGCTAATGGGTTGGGTGCTCGCCGCGGCGAGCGCTTGCCTAATGCGTTAGGCGCTTGGCACAAGCGCCTCTACATGTGGAAGAGTTTTGCCTTTCGACAACGGAAGGCGGTATGCTCCCGCAATGAAAAAATTGTTGTTCGTCATTTGCCTGGCAGTTGCCGGATTTTCGACCGCGCCTGGTCAGACTTCGCCGTCACCGGTTTCAAAGAGCCCCGCTCAAGAACCCGCGACCTTAACGACAGAAGAGCGGAACAAAGCGATTGATTACCTCAAACAGACGCAAAAGGATTTCCTGGCCGCCATCGACGGCGTCTCGGAAGCGCAATGGAAGTTCAAGGCCGCGCCGGATCGCTGGTCTATCGCCGAGACGGCCGAACATATCGCGGTGGCCGAGCAATTCATTTGGGAGCTCGTGACGGGAAAAATCATGAAATCGCCGGCTGCTCCGGAAAAGAAGGCGGAAGTGAAGGGGAAGGAAGAAATTATCCTGACAAAGATTCCCGACCGGTCGCGCAAGGCCCAGGCCCCGGAGCCCCTGAAGCCAACCGGGCGCTGGGCGACGCGAGCGGCGCTCACCAAAGAGTTCGAATCGATCCGGGCAAAGGAAATCGCCTACGTCGCCGAAACGAAGGAAGATTTGCGGAGCCATTTTGAGGACCATCCGGCCGTCAAAACAATGGATGCCTGGCAGTGGCTGCTCTTCAACGGGGCCCATTGCAAGCGACATACCGCCCAGATTCTCGAAGTGAAGGCGGATCCGAATTATCCGAAGTAACGCCGGAAGGAGAGCGCTTCCATGGCAACGACGCTTCCTGTAATTCGCGAGATCGATCGTCTTCAGGCGCCGGCCCCAACGCCGCAAGCCCTGGCCTGGCATCGAGGAGAGCTTTGGTTTGGGTCGCGCGACCTGCGGCGCGTCTACCGGATGGATCGTGAAAAATGGAAGGTCGCGGAGGAATTCGAAGCGCCCGGAATACCATGGGCCGCGGCCTCAGCGGGCGACGCTCTTTGGTTTACTCTGGGCGAAGGGCCGGACGACGATCGTTATTTGCGTCGCTACGTTGCCGGCCAGGGTTTTGTTGAGCCAGGAATTCCGTGTCCGGAATTCACCGGCTCGTACCTAAGCTTTGACGGCGAGCACCTCTTCCTGAGCCAATGGTACAATTTTCGAATCCTGAAACTCGACGCGAAGGGAAACATTCTTCGCGAGATTGCCATCGGCGCGGAGATAAGCGGCCACACCTTTGTAAACGAACTTATCTACGTTTTACGCGGCACCGAACAAAATGGCGGCGATTGGCGCCTCGCCCGCCTCGATCCGCGGGAAGAAGTTCCTGAGATAGAAGAACTGGCCCGGGTTCCGTTCCAATGCCGCTCGCTTGCGTTCGACGGGGAGTGTCTCTGGACGAACCATCGCGAAGCCGACCAGATGGTTCGCTTCGCCATGGCGGAGTAACGAAAGGTCCCTCGACTGCGCTCGGAATGACTGTTGGTTTCGATTTGGTAGGGCGAGACGCTGTCGAGCCGATGGTGATGCGCGTTTCGGCCCGACAGCGTCTGGCCCTACCAAGCGGAGAAGCTGGTGGCGCCGGCTGACCCCGAAACGCCGGACCTCTTCAGCGTTTTTCGGAAGCGCTTTGCACTAACTGGATCGCATCCCGGAACGGCAACGGCGCCGCAATCGTCGCGAACGATTCCGACGAGCCGCCCGTCCCGCGAATTTCGACCGTGCCGTAATTGAACAGGCGTCCCAGCATGCTTTGAAAAACAGCGACCGACTCGATCTTGGAAATGAACATCTCAAAGGTATGGCGCTGAATGAATCCTACCTTGATGAGGACGCGCCGGTCGGTGATGACCAGTTCGCTCGTTTTCAAGGTGAGCCCTGCGGAGAGCAAAATGCCGGCGGGAACGAAAAGCAGCAGCCAGGCCCAGTAGAACCCGCGCCAGGAGGCGAACATCGCGATCGGCACGATCACGATCAGTGTGAAGAAGGCGCCGACGATCGATCCGCTTAAGGCCATCCAGTGAATCGACGTCTGGTGGAGTGGCCGCTCGTCCGGCTGCAAGGTCGCTGCCGTGTAGGCGCCGAGTTTTTCCGCCGTCGGCCCGCGCCTTCCCTGGGCTACCTGGGGGACTGCGGCGGACGTCGCCGGCACCGGGGGCAAGGGCGGTTGCCGTTGAGTGCTGGAAAACTGTTCGAACGTGGAAAGTGGAAGCCATTCCGTCCCACCTTCAACCCGGGCCAGATCAGAAGGCGAGACCACGCCGGCGACGAGGCGGCTCCGGATTTCCAATGCCGAATAGGGACCCAGCTCGCGGTCCTCGTGGCGAATCATGAATTCCATCGGTGGACGTTGAGATAATCGCGGCCCGCCGGTTGTAAAGCCGTGGCCAACCGGGAGGAACGCTTGACGAAGAACACACTCTCGCTCTTATGAACGCGCCATGGTGATTAGCGGCAGGCTCGTCCGGTTGCATCTGGTTGTTGCTGTTTTGCTGGCTCTCGGCGTTTCCGGGTGCTCGAAGAAACGAAGCGAGGCCATCGTCACCGCCAAGGAGCATATCGACGTCGTGGAGATCCAAGCTTCGCCCACGGCAAAACGGTCGATCGATGACGTAAAGGACCGGCCGGCCGACAGCCCGGTCGAAGAGGTGACGCTTCGGGAGATGGCTCCGGACGAAATCGCGGTCGACGGGTTCGTGATGAAAAAAGAGGCCCGGGGCACGAGCAAAGATCCGCGGGCAAAAAAGGAAGAACAATGGCGGATCGAGATTCAGATCGTCGATATCGGCCGGTCGAAGACCATTCTAACCGATCGGGCCCATTACGATAAGTTGAAGATCGGAGACCGGATCAAAGTTGCCTATTACCAGGGTAAATACACCGGCACGGTGTGGGCCGCTGACATCGAGGACTAGGAGAGAGCAAGAGGAAGAGCAAGAGGAAGAGGAAGAGGAAGAGGAAGAGGAAGAGGCATGACGTACGACGTGGCTATTGCCGGCCTGGGCGGAATAGGCAGCGCCATCGCGGCGCATTGCGCGGCGCGCGGCGCGTCCGTCGTCGGGCTCGAGCAATTCGGGCCGACTCACGATCTCGGGTCGTCTCACGGCAAGAGCCGGATGATCCGGCAGGCTTACTTTGAAGATGCCGCCTACGTGCCGCTGGTCCTTCGCAGTTATGAATTGTGGCGGGAATTGGAGCGGCAGACAGGCGAAAAGCTCTTGCGGCTCACGGGCGTGCTCTCGGTTGGGGAAGAGTCGTGCGAGATCATTTCGGGGACAAAACGCTCTGCCGGCGAGCACGGGCTTCGACTCGAAACCTTGAGTCAGCGCCGGATCCACGAACGTTATCCGGGGTTGCGCCTGTTGCCGGGCGAGGTCGGGTTGTTCGAACCGGATGGCGGGGTTCTTGATCCCGAGCGCGCGGTCCGGGCGCATTTGCAGATCGCGCAAAAAGCCGGTGCGGAACTGCGATTCGAAGTTTCGATGTCCTCATGGGAAGCCACGGCGAGCGGCGTGGCGATTCGCCTGGGCGATGGCACGGAGTTGTCGGCCAAAACACTCATCCTCTCGTTAGGCCCGTGGTTCAAGAAAACGATGGACGCGCTCGGTGCGCCTCTCCGGATTCAACGAAACGTTCAGGCCTGGTTCTCGCCGGCTCTCGCATCCTACAACGCCGGACATTTCCCCGCGTTCCTTCTCGATCGGGCCGGGTTGCCCGCGCCGCTCTATGGATTTCCGGATTTTGGCGACGGCGTAAAAGCGGCGTTTCACGGCCATGGCCAAATTACCACGGCTGACGAGGTGGATCGCGAAGTCCACCTCGAGGCCGATGTCGAACCGATTGCAGCCGCGATGGAGCAATGGATGCCCGGCGCGGCCTCAAATTTTCGCGAGGCCAAGCCGTGTCTTTACAGCCTCACGCCCGACGGCCATTTCGTGATCGACCGCCATCCGGAACACGCGAACGTGATTCTCTGCGGCGGTTTCTCCGGTCACGGCTTCAAGTTTGCGCCTGCCATCGGCGAAGTGGCGGCGGAGCTCGCCTTGGACGGCAGATCGCGTCACCGGGTCGATTTTCTTTCGCTCCAAAGATTCAAGACCCGCCAATAATTGGCTTGGAGTTTTTTTGGAGAGCGCCGAAGTGTTAGCCGATGAACGGCCGGTTAATGAAATTCTGCATCGCTCTAACGGCGATCGCGCTCTTCTCTGCCCAGCCTGCGCGCGCCGGCTCGGTCGGCGATTTTTTCAAGGCCCTCGGTAATTCGATCGCGCATCCGGGCCAGAAAAAGAAAGCGCCGCCGCCTCCGAAGCCCGCGACGAAAAAATCCACGACCAAAGGGGGCGAACAAGCTGCCGACTACCCCCCGGAGCCGCCTCCGCCGCTAGCGCCGACAGCGACACCAACGGCAACAACGAGCCAGCCGCCCGTGCGCCCCGCGTCGGTCCCACCAGTGAGGACAAAGCGCGACATACCGTATGCGATCCCGGTGCCGAATAAGCCCGGCTTCGTCACCAGTCCCTATGCCCCGAAGCAAGGCCTCGTGGACGTGCGCGGTTTCCCGAGCGGGACGGAAGTGAAAGATCCCTACAGCGGGAAGACTTTTCTCACCCCGTAACGGAACTCTCTTTTCCCTTTGCGGTTGTTCAGCCGGGGACTAATCCAATCCCAGGATCTTGACTGTGGCCGTCGTTGCCTTGTTGAGGATCTTGTATTGAATCTTCACCCAGGTGAGGCGTCCCTTGCGTCCCGGCGCATCCGTCGGCGCCGTCTGTCCACCCGCCTTCACGGTTCCGACAGTGAGCGTCGTGTCGGGACGATTGTCCCAGCCAAGGACGACCTTGGTCATTTGGACATCAGCGCCCTCGACGGCGAGCCGCACCTGCTTGACGTCTTTCTTCCATCGACCCCCCTGGGTCTTGATCTCCACGCTGGGATCGGCGGACTTGAGCGCCTGCTCTCCCATCACAAACCACTTGTCAGCTGCTCTGGCGTTCACAGCCCCCAGGAGGACAACGGACGCGACAACGAACAACGTTGCCAATTTGTTACTCTTAATTTTCATATTATTTGGTCCTTTTCGTCGTGATTCTGGGTGCTCGGCAGGAGGGACGCTATGGGACCTTGGTCTTAGCCCTAACGACAGCGGACGCGCAGCTCGCCACAGGACGAGTCCGTCCGCAGGCGGACGCGGCGTCCCTACCAGAGCAGGTCGCATCGTCCCAAGACGACGGCTAAAGTTTCAAGGCGGTTCGCAGATGCGGGACGAGACGCTTCGTGAACTCGACGGAGTCGCCCGCGGAGAGGTGCGACCATTCGGGGCAGGTAAAGCTCGAGAGTTCGGGAAAATCTTCGAAATAAATTCCAGGCACATTCGTGCTCTTGAGCAAAGGTTCCCAGGTCTGAGCGCGGGGCGATAACCGGTCTTCAAGAGCCTTCAGTTCACCGCCGTTGGGAAAACGGACGAAGACGATTTTGCCACCCCGAGCCCGCAATTTCTCGACGGCCGCGACCGTATCGCGAAAACGGGCTTCGACCGCCTTGCCCATTTTCGCCATGAAAGCCTCCTTCGGCACATAACTCGGAGGCGGCGGCGGGGTGAACAGCGGCAACCAGATTTGCTGGATTGTGCTCTGCAATTCTCCCGGACGGGCGCATTGCTCGGTCATCCGCGTCCGGCGCTCGTGATCCACGGTTTGGAAGTAGGGCGGCAGGGTAGGCGGCACCTGCGCGTTCGGCCGATTCGGAATCGGCAGTTTCTTGAGGAGGATGTCGAGCGTCAAATCCTCCTGCTTCAGGAAGGCGATGTTTTCTTCGAGAAACATCCCGAGATGATGGCTGACCCGCTGCGCCAGAGTCTGGGAACGGTAGCGCTTCAGAGCCTTTTCCGACGTTTCCAGGAGCGGGCCGCCGGGCGCGAAGAACATTCCGGGAACGATGCTGCAAATAATTGTTCCGTGAAATTTTTCGTCATTAGCGAGATCGGCCAGGATGGGAAAAGCACAACTTCCAGCCAGAGCGAGTTGAATCGGACGTTTGCCGAGACCTTTCTCAACCTCATCCAGGTCCAAATCGAACAGAGGCCGGGAGTCGCCGACAATGACGAGCGATTCAGGCTCTACTTTCCTTCGCACCTGCGTCCAGAGATCCTCCGTGTCATTGAGCGTGGGAGCGTAACCGAGAGAACGTGCGCGAATTTCCCACGCGAAGGTCGCGGCGGTGACGACGAGCAAAACCACCACCGCGATGCCGCGCCACGGCAACGGCGGGATCGGCCGCTCGAATTCCATCGGTGGGCCGCCGTGAACGGCTTCGGCCGGGGTCGGCGAGCGGAAGAACAACCGCGGCAATCGCAAGATGCGCTTAAAATTGGAAATAGATGAAGGCATTACTGCTTCCTTGGTTAAGAATGATCGCGCAGGCCATCGCGGCCCAGACTCCGGTTACGATCCAGCGCGGCAGGCGGGTAACGGCGGCTTCAATGGAATTGTCGCGCAACAACCAATGCGCGATGAGCAGGAAGAAAGTTACGATGGCCACCTGCAGAATCTCGCGCGTACTGAGCAGGGCGTCGCCGTGAGGAAAAGCGCCAAACATTGAGCTCAATAGCCGGGAAGCGCTGGTGAAATCTGAAGCCCGAAAAAATACCCAGGCGACAAGCACCGCTACGTAAGTGATCGCACCGGTCACCAGTTTGAACCCGAGATGATTCGCCCAGGGAGCTTCCTTGAAGAAGACCCGAAGCAAACGTTCGATCGCGAGATAGGAACCGTGGAGCAACCCCCAGACGACAAACGTCCAGGCCGCGCCATGCCAGAGCCCGCCCAGAAACATCACGATAATGAGATTCACCATCGCGCGGGCTGCTCCGTGGCGGTTGCCGCCGAGCGGAATGTAGAGGTAGTCGCGAAGGAAAGTGGAAAGCGAAATGTGCCAGCGCCGCCAGAAATCGGAGAACCCGACGGCGGCGTACGGGAACCGGAAGTTGTCCTTGAGATGGAACCCGAGACAAAGCGCGGCGCCGATCGCACAGGTCGAGTAACCGGCGAAGTCAAAAAAGATTTGTCCCGCGAACGCGATCACGCCGATCCAGGAATCGAGCGCGAGGAGGGGCCCGCCATGGCCGAAGACGCGGTCTGCCGAACCGGACAGCATCGTGTCCGCGAGCACGACCTTTTCAAACAGGCCGAGCGTCATCAGGGCCAGGCCCCAGAGGAACCGGCCATTCTGCGGTTTGGGTGGAACCGCGAGCTGGGGCAGGAAATCGCCCGCGCGCACGATCGGCCCCGCGACCAACTGCGGGAAAAAGGAGACCGCGAGGGTGAAATCGCGGAGCGATCGGGTCGGGCGCATGACGCCGCGATAGATGTCGAGGGTATAGGAGAGCGAATGGAAGGTGTAAAACGAAATCCCGATGGGCAGGAAGACATCGAGGTGCGGCGGTTGGTAGGCGATGCCGCCGCGGGCCAGCAACCACTGAAAATTCTCGAGGAGAAAGTTCCCGTACTTAAAGAACCCGAGCATGCTCAGGTTTACCGCCACACTGATCACCAGCCAGAGCCGGCGTTCGGCGGGGGTCTCCACCTTTCCCATTTTGCGCCCGAGATAAAAATCGAGCGCGGTGGTGGCGAAGAGCAGGGCTGCGAAAGGCGGGTTCCACGCGCCATAGAAAATGTAGCTCGCGACCAGGAGAAGGTTTTTGCGCGCCTCCCACGAACGCATCGTCCAGTAGGCCGCCAGCACCAGGAGAAAGAAAACAACGAACGTGAGCGAGTTGAACAGCATTCGAAGCCGGGTTTCCTAGCGGCTTGGGAACGCGAGGGCAAGCGAATTGCGCGCCGGCCTGTTGAGCGGGGGACGGGGTCGATTCAGCCTGTTGACGAGAGCGAACTTTGGCGGCACGAACATACATGCGCCGATGGCCATTCCTCCTCGCGGTTCTGGGTGCCGCCTTTGTCGACAGCCGCGCGGAACTGCCGCCGTGGGTTTATCAGGAACGGCAGGCGAAGACGCCTGAAGCATTGGTGATTAAGGTGCGTAGCGTGAAAGCACAGGAGACAAAAGAGCCGAAGGGGACGGTGACCGAATTCACCGTGGAGGCCGAGGTGGTAAAAGTGGAGCGCTCCGCGACGAAACTCGCACCGGGCGGAATCATCAGGATCGTTTACAGCCGTCGCGAGTATTCCGAGCCGCTCGTCGGGCCGAGTGAGCTCCCCGTTCTGAAAGAAGGTCAGGTTTATCCCGCCTACCTTGCTCGAAGGGGCGACATTTACGCGCCGGCCGCCGGTGGGTACTCGTTTGCGACTGTGCCCTGAGTTTTCTTTCCTGGGCCCCTGCTCGATATCCCGCCGCGATGGAATGGCGGCTGCTTAATGGTTTGCGCGCCGCGCTCTCGCAATCGTGACCCATTCTCGCAACAAAATTCTTGTTACTACCGCACTGGCGCTGACTTGGGTTGCCGCGCTCGGCTACGGAATGCAGGTCCTTTGGAAGTACGAGACAACCCCCGGTCCTTCGGCATCGGTCGCATCGGACTGGCCTTCGGGGTCGATCGTGCCGCGGCAACCGGACAAACCGACGCTGTTGATGGTCGCGCATCCGCATTGCCCTTGCACCCGGGCCAGCATTGCGGAATTAGCCCAAATCATGGCACACGCGCCGGACGGAACCACGGCCAGCGTCCTGTTCGTAAAACCATCCGGCGCGGGCTCGGACTGGGACGATACTGATTTGCGTCGCAGCGCTGCCGCTATCCCTGGAGTCTCAGTCACGACCGACGAAAATGGAGTTGAAGCGGCTCGATTCGGCGCGGAGACGTCGGGCCACACCCTGGTGTTCGACCGGAGCGGCACGCTCCTATTTAGCGGTGGAATCACGGGTACGCGAGGCCATGCGGGGGCCAATGCCGGCGAAAGCGCCGTCCTCGCGGCCCTGCGCCAGCAGACGCCTGGGCGCGGGCGCACATCCGTGTTTGGCTGTTTGCTGGCGCAACGAACTCCATGCCGGGAAGGGGAGTCATGTTCGAACTAGCTGCGCTCGGAGCGATTCCGGAACCCGCCAGCGAGCGGGCGGAGGAACTATTCCAGCAGCATCGCCGGCAGATCTTTCGCCAGACCGATCAGCTTTTCGCGAAGCTAATGCTCTGCCAGTGGGTGGCGTGCATTGTCGTGGCTCTGCTGGTTTCGCCCCGGACTTGGGATGGGGGATCGAGCCAGATCCACATTCATGTCTGGGCGGCGCTACTGATCGGCGGCGCCATCAGCCTATTCCCCGTCTGGATGACGCGGGCGTGGCCGGGAGCCGTCGCCACCCGGTACGTGATCGCCGTCGCGCAAATGTTGATGTCAGCCCTGCTCATTGCGCTTACTGGCGGCCGGATTGAGACCCACTTCCACGTCTTTGGTTCGCTAGTCATCCTGTCATTTTATCGCGATTGGCGGGTGCTCGTGCCGGCCACGGTCGTCGTGGCGCTTGACCATTTCCTGCGGGGCGTCTTTCTGCCGTATTCGGTCTACGGCGTCTTGAGCGCGAGTCCATGGCGTTCGATCGAACACGCAGGCTGGGTGGTATTTGAGAACGTTTTTCTGGTTATTTCGTGCTTCAGAAGCATTCGCGAGATGCGGTTCATTGCCAATCGCACGGCCGCTTTGGAGGCCAGCGATGCCCGGTCGCGCCAGCTTTTCGACGACGCGCCCATCGGGATGGCCGTAGTGGCGCTGGACAACCAAAAATTCAAGCAGGTCAACGCTCGATTCACGGAAATGATCGGTTATTCGGAGGAGGAACTGATGGCGTTGACTCCGCACGAGGTAACGCATCCGGACGATCAGGCCGAGACGCGGCGGTTGGTGAAGGCAATGTTGGACGGAGCCGGACGCTGCTCGGTCGAGAAACGGTATCTGCGCAAGAACGGCGACGTCCTCTGGGCCGAACGGACGGCCTGTGTGATGCGAGACAAGAACGGTTCCCCCCGCGATTTCCTCATCATGATGGAAGACATCACGGAGCGAAAACGGGCCGAAGCAGCGGTGCTCGAAAGCCAGGGCAAGCTCTCGGCCGCGCGCGAGACGAACCAACTCATCATGGACAACTCGCAGGATGTCATTTGCACCATTGATGAGAGCGGTCGCTTCGTGACGATGAACCGGGCCAGCGAGACCCTTTGGGGATATGCGCCGAGCGAGCTGATTGGCCGGCGCTACATGGAGCTCGTCCATCCCGAGGATCAAGCCGCAACCGAACAAGCCGCCGGCGACATCGTCGTAAACGGCAGAATCGTCGATTTTGTGAATCGCTATGTGCGCAAGGATGGATCCGTCGTCAGCGTACTCTGGTCAGCTTCATGGTCGGCCACCAAAAAAATGCTTTTCTGCGTAGCGCACGACATCACGGAGCGGACGCTCATCGAGGCCGCCCTGCGGGAGGCGAAGAACGAAGCCGACCGGGCAAACCATGCCAAAAGCGAATTCCTATCGCGCATGAGCCATGAGCTGCGCACCCCCCTCAACGCCATTCTCGGATTCGGCCAGTTGCTCGAGCGGCAAAACCCGACGGTTCAACAGCGAGCCCGCGTCGAACACATCACCAGCGCCGGCCGCCATCTGCTGAATCTCATCAACGAAGTCCTCGACATCAGCCGCATCGAAGCGGGGCACCTGCAAATGTCGGTGGAGCCGGTCGGGGTCGCCGATGTCCTGGATGAAGCCCTCGCCTTGATGCGGCCGCTGGCCGCGGCCCGCGAGATGGAGATTTCAGTCGATGCCCAACTGGACAAGGACCTTCATGTCATCGCTGATCGGCAGCGATTGAAGCAAGTGTTGCTCAATCTCCTGACGAACGCGGTGAAATACACCGCCGTCGGCGGCAGCGTCGCGGTCGTTCTGGATCAATCGCAAACGACCGACATTCGACTGGTGGTGACCGACACGGGAGCGGGAATTAGCCCGGAGAAACTGGAGCGTCTCTTCACGCCTTTCGACCGGCTCGGAGCGGAACAGTCTGGGGTCGAAGGGACAGGCCTTGGTCTCGCTCTTTGCCAGCGGCTCATGCACGCGATGGGAGGCGATATCGGCGTCCACAGCGTAGCGGGTAAAGGAAGCGCGTTTTGGATCGAGCTGCCCTCCGTCGACTCGCCCCTGAAAACTTTGCCGAAAGATCGGTGCTCCAAGCTGGTGGAGGCCAACGGCAGCGAGAATGGAGGCAAGATTCTCTACATCGAAGACAACCTGTCGAACCTGACGCTGGTTGAGCAGATGCTGGCGGAGCAGCCCGAGATCAAATTACTCACCGCGATGCAGGGCGGCCTCGGCCTGGACCTCGCGCGGCAACATTCGCCCGACCTCATTTTGCTAGACCTGCACCTGCCCGACCTGCCGGGACACGAGGTCCTGGCGCGATTGCGGGACGACGAGCTCACGCGTCACATTCCGGTTGTAGTAATCAGCGCCGACGCCACGGCCCGCCAGATCCAGCGCCTCATGTCCGCGGGGGCGCGCAGTTATCTCACCAAGCCTCTGGATATTGGCGAATTTTTCCGCGTCATCGGCGAAACGATGCGAGACCGCGATGCCCAGCTCGAAGACGCAGTCGCCTGATCCTCGAATGAATTCGCAATCCGATAAGATCGATCCCAACTGGCTGCCCAACGCCACGCCCTTCGCGAAGATGAAAATCCTCGTCATCGACGACGAGCCGGCCAACGTCGCCCTTCTTGAGGCGATGCTACTCGAAGGCGGCTACACCCGCGTGAAAGCGATTGCCGACTCACGGCTGGCCATGGAGACTTGTCTGAGCTTCGATCCCGACCTGGTCTTGCTCGATCTGATGATGCCGCACGTGGACGGTTTCACCGTTCTGGAATCGATCCGCGCGGCAGCCGGCGAGACATTCCTGCCGGTCATCGTGTTGACCGCCGATGCGAATGAATCGACGAAGCTCAGGGCGTTACGCGCCGGCGCGACCGATTTTCTGCTCAAGCCTTTCGATCAACTCGAAGTTCTCTTGCGCATGAACAATTTGCTCGAGACACGGCGCCTCCATCTCCAACTCGATATGCAGATGGCGGCCTACGCCGATGCGGTACGCGAGCGCACTTCCGAGCTGCGCGAAGCGCAAACCTTGCTGCAAAAGAGTTAGTAGGACGCGCCGGTCAGAGTGAAGGTGATCGGACACCTGATGGACGACGCCGTTCCGGGTTTGAAGCGCCATCTGCGGAAACCGGCCAGGGCCGCATTATCGAGGAATGAACTTCCCGTGCTCTTCACCACCAAGACCTCAGTTACCTGACCGCTGGCCGGATCGACCGTCATCGCGACAACCCCGTCGCCCGTGATCTTTTGTCGCCTGGCTTCATAAGGATATTCCGGACGCGGAGCGTTGATCGCGAACACTCTGGCGGAAGAAAGATTCAATGAACTCGCCCCGCTATTGTTCGATCGTTTTACCGCCGGCGGGAGTGTCGCCGATCGACGGCGAACGGGCGGGGGAGTCGTGGCGTTCTCCACCGGAAAATCGTTGATCGTCGGTGGCGTGGGGAGGGGATCCGATTGTTCTGGTTGCGGATTCGCGATCGGTTCGGGAGGGAGAAGCTCCAGCACGGGCGGTTCGCCGGGAGGCCCGGAGGCAATTTGGGTTTGCTGTTTGGTAGTGGCGAAGCCGATTGCGGCGACGTGAATAATTACCGCGGCGCCGAGGGCGGCCGCGAATCGCCGGTGGTGGTTCGACTGATACATCAACGCTTTCATGACTGGTCCTTTTCACCAGTCAGACACGCGGGGGCGGGGAATCTTAACCAAGGAACGGCGATTTGAAATCGCCGACGAATAAGACGGCGGTTTCAAACCGCCGCTCCTTGAAGCGCAGCCTGTTATCGCAGTCTTATCGCAGCGCCGCGACGCGCTAGTCTCACCAGATCCGGACCCGCTCTTTCGGGTCGATGAACATCTTTTCGTCCGGCTTCACTTTGAACCCGTCGTACCACGCATCCACATTCCGCATCACGCCGTTGACTCGAAATTGCCGCGGCGAATGCGGATCGCTCACCACCTGGCGGCGAACGTAGTCATCTTTGACCTTGCCGCGCCACGCCTGGGCCCAGCCGAGAAAAACCCGTTGCTCGCCGGTCAACCCATCGATTACCGGGGCCGGTTTGCCTTTGAGCGAAGCGCGATAGGCATCGAGCGCAATCACGACGCCGCCCAGGTCGGCAATATTTTCGCCCATGGTCAGCTCGCCGTTCACCTTCGCGCCGGGGAGCGGTTCAAATTTCGAGTACTGGTCGCCGAGCACTTTGGCGCGGGCCTCGAAGGTCTTCGCGTCCTCGGCCGTCCACCAATCGTTGAGCTTCCCTTCGGCGTCGAACTTCCGGCCCTGATCGTCAAAGCCATGCGTCAGCTCGTGTCCGATGACCGCGCCAATCGCGCCGTAATTGATCGCCGGATCCGCGTTCGCATCGAACATCGGTGGCTGCAGGATGCCGGCGGGAAACACGATGTCGCGCAAGGCGCCGTTGTAGGCGTCGTTGGTT
>JBAPMH010000104.1:0-17300 GCA_049278515.1 Chthoniobacterales bacterium | reverse complement strand
GGCGAACACCGCGGTGTTCAGCCTGGTCAATGCGCTGCTCATCAAGCCGCTCCCCTTCAAGGCGCCGCAGGATCTCATTCTTCTTTTCGAAAAATTCAGCGGGCAGGGGCTCGATCAGATCCCGGTTTCGGCGCCGGAATATCTCGATTGGGAAAAACAAACGCGGAGCTACGAGCGCATTGCCGCTTTTGACTTCGCGGACTTCAACCTCGCCGGTGGCGATATGCCGGAGCGGGTCCAGGGCGCGGTGGTAACGCCGAGCTTGTTTCCCCTTCTCGGGGTGGCGCCGATCAAAGGCCGGGTCTTCAACGACAGCGAATTCGGCGAAGGCAACGACAACGTTATCTTGATCAGCGAGCGCCTGTGGCGGCGGCGGTTCAATTCCGATCCGCAGCTCGTCGGCTCGCAGGTTCCGGTGAACGGCAAGAGCTACACCGTCCTGGGGATCATGCCGGCGAAGTTCGAGTTTCCGCTGCCGCTCTTCGGCGTCCAGGGTGGGACCTTCGCCGAACGCGCGGAGATCTGGAAGCCGATTGCATTTACGAAGAACGAACTCGAGTCACGCGGGTCCCGCAGCTACGGGATCATCGGCCGGCTGAAACCCGGAGCCACGATCGCGCAGGCGCAGGCGGAGGCGAACACCATCGCCGCCAACTGGCACCCGCTCTTTCCGGATAACTACGAACCGTCCACGAAGTTCGGGGCGACGATTTATCCGTTGCACGATCTCGTGATCGGCGGAATGCGGCCGGCTTTGATGATTCTTCTCGGAGCAGTGGCGATGGTCCTGTTAATCGCCTGCGCGAATCTCACCACCATGTTGCTGGCGCGGGCCGGAGCGCGGGAACGCGAGTTCGCGATCCGTCTCGCCCTGGGCGCCGGCCGAATCCAGCTCGTCCGGCAGATGCTTTCGGAAAGTGTCCTCCTCGCCCTTGCCGGCGGAACTGCCGGTGTTCTTCTCTCGATCTGGGGACTTGATCTGCTCAGGTCGATCGGCTCGCAGACGGTGCCGCGCCTCGCCGAAGTCGGTCTGGATCTGCGCGTTTTGTTTGTCACGCTCGCCACTGCTGTCATCACCGGCATTGTGATCGGGCTGATTCCAGCGATCGCGAGCGGAAAACCAGAGCTGACGGAAGCCTTGAAGGAAGGCGGGCGCGGCTCGACGACCGGCGTGCGCGGGAACCGGCTGCGCAACGCTCTGGTCGTCGCCGAAGTGGCACTCGCGCTCGTCCTCCTCGTCGGCGCCGGCCTGTTGCTGAAGAGCTTTGTTCGCCTCCAAAATGTGCATCCCGGTTTCGAGCCCAAGAACGTCCTGACCATGGAGGTTTCGTTGCCGCTGCTGAAATATCCCCGCGGAAAACCTGTCGCCGATTTTTATGCGGAAGCGACGCGGCGAATAAAAGCATTGCCGGGAGTCGAAGCGGCGGCATTCACCACCATTCTGCCGCTGAGCGGGACGAACAGCGACAGCTCATTCGCGATCGAAGGCCGCGACCATATGGCGGAGAAGATTTTTCCCGATGAAGAGATTCGCGATGTTACGCCCGAGTATTTCTCGGCCATCAGGGTTCCGCTTTTGCAGGGGCGATTCTTTAACGAGAGCGATCAGTTCGACGGCCCGGATGTTACCATCGTCAACAGTACGTTCGCGAAGAAATGGTTTCCAAACCAGGATGCTGTCGGCAAACGCATTACCTTTAACGATCCGCGCACGCCGGACGTGAAATGGGTGACCATCGTGGGGGTCGTGGGCGACATGCGGCATCGGGGACTCGATCTGGATCCAAAGCCCGAATATTACCTGCCGCACAATCAGCGGCCTTATCGCGGGATGATCCTGACGGTCCGCAGCACCCAGGATCCGCGCTCCCTTACCTCGGCAATTCGGCGCGAAATTACGCGGCTCGATCCCGATCTTCCCGCTTCGAATGTGCGGACGCTCGAGCAGGTCGCAGCCGACTCGATCGCGCCTCGCCGGCTCTCGGTCGTGTTGATAGGAGTCTTCGCCGCCGTTGCTCTCGTCCTGGCGTCGGTCGGTATTTACGGGGTGATGTCGTTCCTCGTCGTGCAACGCACCCACGAGATGGGAGTGCGAATGGCTCTCGGCGCGCAGCGTGGCGATGTTTTGCGGCTCGTCATCGGCCGCGCCGCCAAACTCGTCCTGATCGGCACCGGGGCTGGGCTGGTCCTCGGAATGATGAGCAGCCGTGCCTTGCGCGCGATGCTTTTCAACGTCGGCGCATTCGATCCGATGACGTTCGCCGGAGTAACTCTCGCTCTCATCGCGGTCTCACTCCTGGCCAGTTACATCCCGGCGCTGCGGGCAACCAAAGCCGACCCGATGATCGCGCTCGGGCATGGAGCGTAACGCCTTGAAAAATGACGAAGCACGAATGACGAAGGCCGAAGGAATGATGAAGCCAGAATTCCGAAACGAGGCAGCTGTTCGGTCATTCGTCATTTGGACATTCATTCGTCATGCGTCATTCGGATTTCGTCATTGGAGTCATCCCCTATGATGGCCGACCTGCGATACGCCCTGCGAATGTTGGCGAAGTCGCCGGCGTTCACATTTGTGGCGGTGATCACCCTGGCTCTCGCCATTGGCGCGAACACCGCCATTTTCAGCGTAGTCAACGCGGTTCTGTTGCGGCCGTTGCCTTATCCGCAATCGGAACAACTGGTCCGCGTTTTCGGCACGCAACCGACGCTCCCGGAGGCGCCGAGCTCGCCCGCGAATTTTCTCGAATGGCGAACCGAGAACCAGGTCTTCGAACGCATCGCCACCTGGAACGGCCAGGGATTCAATCTCACCGGCACGGATAAGCCTGAGCGCGTGATTGGCGCCCGCGTTTCGAGCGACATCTTCCAATTGCTCCGCGTCCAACCAGCGCTCGGGCGCGATTTCACCGCGGAAGAAGACCGTGACGGCGCCGAGCGGGTCGTAATCCTGAGCTACGATTTTTGGCAACACCGGTTCGGCGGCGATCGGAACGCAATTGGACAGACGATCAAGTTAAGCGACCAGACCTACACCATCGTGGGCGTCATGCCGCGTGGTTTCGCTTTTCCGAACCCGCGCGCTCAGATTTGGACGCCGGTCGCGTTCAATTCCGCCGAACGCGCCACGCGTGACACGAATTACATCGACGTCGTCGCGCGATTGAAGCCGGGCGTTTCGATCGAACAGGCCCAGGCGAACATGACCGCGGTCGCGCAAAGCCAGGCTGAGCGTTATCCGCAAACGAACGTCGGCATTGGCGTCAAGGTGGTCTCGTTCCAGGAACAAATGGTAGGCGACGTCCGGCCGATGCTCGTCGTGCTTTTCGGCGCGGTCGGGTTCGTTCTCCTGATCGCCTGTGCAAATGTGGCCAACCTGCTCCTCGCGCGGGCTGCGGCGCGAAGCCGGGAAATGGCGATTCGCGGCGCGCTGGGCGCGAGCAGATCTCGAGTCGTCAGGTTGCTGCTCACGGAAAGCGTTTTGCTGGCGATCCTCGGTGGCGCGCTCGGATTGGTTCTCGCCATCTGGAGCCTCGACTTGCTGGTGTCATTGAAGCCGGCCAACCTGCCGCGTCTCGCCGAGATTGGCGTCAATCGCACCGCTTTCCTGTTTACAGCGGCGGTATCGATTTTGACCGGTGTGCTCTTCGGTCTCGTGCCCGCGTGGCAAGTCTCGAAGACCGATCTCAACGAAGGATTGAAAGAAAGCGGGCGCGGAAGCGATGCGCCGCGTCGTCAACGGATGCGCTCGTTGCTCGTGATCTCGGAAGTGGCGCTCTCGCTCGTGCTCCTCGTCGGCGCCGGGCTTATGATTCGCAGCTTCGCGCGTTTGCTTGCCGTCGATCCTGGGTTCAAGCCGGACCATGTTCTGACTGCGTTCGTTTCGCTTCCGGTCGCGAAGTACCAAAAGCGCGAAGAACAGGTCGGATTCTACGATCGGTTGGTCGAGCGGCTGCGCAACGTTCCTGGGATAACTGCGGCCGGCGTTGTGACCGACATTCCGTTATTGGGCGGCAGCTCGACTGGCTTCGACGTTGATGGACGGCCGCCCGCCCTGCCGGGCCAGCGAGCGATGACCGATTATCGGATCATCAATTCCGATTATTTCGCGGTGATGGGGATGCATATGGTGAAAGGCCGGGCCTTCACCCGACAGGACACCGGGACCGCCCCCGCCGTTGTCATCATCAACGAAACGCTGGCGGCACGTCATTTCGCCGGCGAAAATCCGATCGGCAAACGGCTGAGTTTGAGCGGGGGCCCGGGAGACATGCGCGAGATCGTCGGAGTCGTCGCGGACATCCGCAATTACGGCCTCGATGAGGAGGTGAAGCCGGAGGTTTACGTGCCGTTTTTCCAAACCGCGGCGGACTATCTCGCCAGCCAGACTTCGGCGCTGACTGTCGTGTTGCGGTCGGCGATCGACCCCACGGCGCTTACCCAAACGCTTCGCGAACAGGTTCAAGCGCTCGATAAAGATCAGCCGGTCTCGGCGATCAAGACGATGGAGGTGTACCTCGACGAATCGATTGCGCAGCGCCGTTTCAACATGCTTTTGCTCGGGGTGTTCGCCGGGCTCGCACTCCTGCTGGCGGCCGTCGGCATTTACGGCGTGATCGCTTACACCGTCACTCAGCGCACTCACGAAATGGGAATCCGAATCGCGCTCGGGGCGCGCGCGGGCGACATTTTGCGGCTCGTTTTTTACGGCGCGATGGCGACGACGATCACGGGCATCCTTATCGGCCTGGGCGCCGCGTTCGGGTTGACCCGGCTCCTCCAAAGTTTGCTCTACCAGGTGACGGCAACCGATCCAGTCGTCTTCGCCACGATCCCGTTGTTGCTCCTCACGGTCGCCGCGATCGCCACCTATCTCCCGGCACGCCGCGCCATGAAGGTCAATCCGATCACGGCGTTGCGAGAACCCTGATATGGACACGCTTCTCCAGGATATTCGCTTCGGGTTCCGGACGTTTCTCAAACACAAAGGCTTCACCGCCGTCGCAGTCATCGCCCTTGGCCTCGGGATCGGCGCCAATACCGCAATCTTCAGCCTGGTAAACGGCGTTCTCCTTCGTCCGCTCCCGTTTCCGGACGCCGAACGCATCATCTATATCGAAGGCAAAAATCCTGCGGCAGGCATTAGCCAGAGCAACATCTCGTTTCTCGACTTTACTGATTGGTCGCAACAAACCGATCTCTTCGCGAGCACCGCCGCCTACTGGACCGGCGAGGCCCACCTGGGAGCGGATGGGGCGGAGCCGGAACGCGTGCCCCGCGCCGGGGTGACGATCGGGTTCTTTTCCGTGCTCGGGGTCAAGCCTGTGCTCGGGCGAACGTTCGGTCCCGAAGACGACAAAGGGTGGCCGCAAACCGTGGCGATCATCAGTCACGGCTTATGGAAGCGCCGCTTCGGCTCTGATCCGGCCATCGTCGGGAAACAGGTCCAGATGAGCTCAAGACCCCTCACGATCATCGGCGTGATGCCGCCGGGGTTTGAATACCCAGAGCGGACCCAGGTTTGGGTGCCGACCGCGGTCAATCTCTCGGACGAACCGCGCGATAACCGCGTGTGGTCGGCGATCGCGCGTCTGAATACGGGTATCGATCTGAAGCAGGCGCAAACTCGTCTCAGCGCCATCAATGCGCAGCTCGACAAACAGTTTCACGAGACGAACAAAGGCTGGGATGTGAATCTTTCGACGCTCCACGAACGGCTCGTTCGGGAGGTAAAACCCTCCCTCCTCGCGCTCCTCGGCGCCGTCGGATTCGTGCTATTGATTGCCTGCGCGAACGTGGCCAACCTCCTCCTCGCCCGGAGCGCCGCGCGGCAAAAGGAAATTGCGATCCGGGCTGCGCTGGGCGCGAGCCGCTCGCGCGTTCTGCGGCAGATGCTGACGGAGAGCATTCTGCTCTCGGCGATCGGCGGGGTGGCGGGACTCGTCCTCAGTATTTGGTTAACCGACGTGCTGATGTCGATCTTGCCGGAAGGCGCACCGCGGCTCGAGCAGATCGGGATTGATTATCGCGTTTTGACGTTCGCTCTCGGCGTCTCGGCGCTTACCGGAATTCTCTTCGGCATTGTGCCCGCGCTTCAGGCCTCGAAGCTCGACGTCACCAGCGCCTTGAAAGAAGGCGGACGCAGCGGCGAAGGACATCGCCGGACGAGCGCGCGCAGCCTGCTCTTGATTGGTGAAGTCGCCCTCTCGCTGATGCTGCTCGTCGGCGCTGGATTGCTCATCCAAAGCTTCCTCCGTCTGCAGGAAGTGCGACCGGGCTTCAACACGCACAACGTTCTCACCGCCCATCTGTCGTTGCAGGGTCCGAAATACCAAAAGGACCAACAGGTCGTGGAATTTTTCCATCAGTTGCAAGAACGGCTGGAAGCGGAGCCGGGCGTGCAAGCTGTGGGAGGCAGCGTCAATCTTCCGCTCGAAATGACTGGATACGCGATCGGTCGGGGATTCATTCCCGAAGGCCGGCCGCGCACGGTGGAGGAATCGAAAGAGGCGGTGTTCACCACCATAACCGGCGATTATTTTCGCGCCCTGCAAATCCCGCTGCTTTCGGGACGCCTCTTCGAACCTCGTGACAATGCTGAGGGGCCGAAGGTGGTAATCATCAACGAAACGACCGCGAAACGTGTCTTCGGTTCGCCCGCGGCGGCCATCGGCAAGCGCCTGAGCGTCTGGGCTGCTTTCCGAGGTCAGAAGCGCGATGAGGAATTCATGCGCGAAATCGCCGGGGTGGTCGGCGACACCAAGACGGATTCCCTCACCGGGCAGGGCGATATGCAAATCTACGTTCCGCACGCTCAGGACGCCCACTGGAATTTCATGGGGCTGGTGATTCGGACCGCCGGCGACCCGGCCGCCTTCGCTCGCACTTTGCGGCGCGAAGTGCAGGCGCTCGATAAAGATCAGCCGATCTACAACGTCCACACTTACGACGATGTGGTCATGAACTCGTTAGGCACGCGGCGCGTTTCAATGCAGCTCTTCACCGTCTTCGCCGGCGCGGCCTTGCTCCTCGCGGCGATCGGGATCTATGGAGTGATGGCCTATTCGGTCACGCAACGAACTCAGGAAATCGGCATTCGGATGGCGCTCGGCGCCCAGAAATCCGACGTGCTCGGGCTCGTCATTAAACAAGGCATGGCGCTCACGTTGATTGGCGTCGCTGTCGGACTGGCCGGCGCCTTCGCGCTCACTCGATTGCTCGCCAGCCTTCTCTTCGGCGTCGACGCCACCGATCCGCAGACGTTCGGTTCGATTACGCTCCTGCTCGCCACCGTTTCATTTTTCGCCTGTTACCTTCCGGCGCGACGTGCGTCCCGGCTCGATCCGGTCAAAGCCCTCACAACCAACTGACCAGCATGAACACTCTCTTCCAGGATCTTCGTTACGGTTTCAGGATGCTGCTTAAGCACAAAGGCTTCACGGCTGTCGCCATCCTCGCACTCGGCCTCGGGGTCGGCGCGAATACCGCCATATTCAGCCTCGTCAACGGCGTCCTTCTGCGGCCGCTCCCGTTTCCGGACGCCCAGCGCATTGTTTTTTTTGAAGGCCGAAACCCGACGGCAGGGATTAACGAAAGCAATATCTCCTACCCCGATTTCCTGGATTGGTCGGCCCAAACCGATCTCTTCGCGGCGACCTGCGCGTTCTATACCGCTAACTCAAATCTTGGAGCCGACGGCGCCGAGCCCGAGCGCGTGCCGCGCGCCGGAGTAACCACTGGATTCTTTGCGGTGCTGGGCGTCCAACCCGCGCTCGGCCGCGCGTTTGTCCCGGAAGACGATAAGCCCGACACGGTAACGGTCGCGATCATCAGCCACGCTTTATGGAAACGCCGTTTCGGTGCCGATCCCGGAATCGTCGGCAAACAAGTCCAGATTAGCGCACGGCAGATTACGGTCCTCGGAGTGATGCCGCCGGGACTCGAATTTCCCGAGCAAACTCAGGTCTGGATGACGAGCGGGGTGAAGATTTCGGATGAAGCGCGCGACAATCGCTCCTGGCAGGCAATCGCGCGTCTCAACTCCGGGGTCGATCTCAAGTCGGCGCAGTCTCGCATCAGCGCGATCAACGCCCGGCACGCGACGGAATTTCCCGACACGAACAAAGGCTGGGACGCCAGCCTCCAGGTCCTTCACGAACGGATGGTCCGCGAAATAAAGCCGTCACTTTTCGCGCTCCTCGGAGCAGTTGGTCTCGTGTTGTTAATCGCCTGCGCGAACGTGGCCAATCTTCTCCTCGCTCGCGGCGCGGCCCGTCAGAAAGAAATTGCCGTCCGTTCCGCGATGGGCGCAAGCCGCGGCCGCGTCGTCAGGCAAATGCTGACCGAGAGTATTTTGCTTTCCGGGATCGGCGGCATCGCGGGGCTGCTCCTGAGCATCTGGCTCACCGACGTGCTTCTTTCGATCGTTCCGGAAGGCGCGCTGCGAATGGAACAGGTTGGGATCGATTATCGCGTGCTCGCTTTCGCGCTGGGTATCTCGGCGCTCACCGGCATCCTCTTCGGCCTCGTGCCTGCGCTTCAGGCCTCGAAGTTGGATGTCAGCAGTTCACTGAAGGAAGGCGGCCGGACGGGCGAAGGTTCCCGCCGCACGAGCGCGCGAAGTCTCTTATTGATCGGCGAAGTGGCGCTCTCGCTCATGTTGCTCGTCGGCGCCGGACTGCTCATCAAGAGTTTCCTTCGTCTCCAGGAAGTCCGCCCCGGTTTTAACCCGCACAATGTTCTCGTCGCGATGGTTTCGGTGCCTGGCGCAAAATACAAGGAGCAGCAACGGCCGGAATTTTTCCGTCAACTCATGGAACGATTAACAGCATCGCCCGGCGTGCAGGCCGTGGGCGGTGCGATCAATCTACCGCTGGTCGCAACCAATTATGCAATCGGACGCGCCTTCATTCCCGAGGGCCGCCCGCTCTCGGTCGATGAGGCGATTGACTCCAGCTTCTCCACCATTACGGGCGATTATTTTCGGGCGCTTCAAATCCCGCTCCTCGCCGGACGCACCTTCGACCTGCGCGATAATGCCGAGGCGCCCAAGGTAGTCGTCATTAACGAATCGGCGGCAAAACGCCATTTCGGCTCGCCTGCGGCGGCCATCGGCAAGCGGCTCGGCATTTGGCGTGACGAGAAATTCCTACGTGAAATCGTGGGTGTAGTCGGAGATACGAAACCGGGTTCGCTTTCCGATGCACAGAGCGGCGCCCAGATTTACGTGCCCCACACCCAGGACCCGGGATGGAACTTCATGGGGCTTGTCATTCGCACGGCCGGCGATCCGGCTGCGTTCGCCACTACTCTGCGCCGTGAAGTGCAGGCGTTGGACAAGGACCAGCCGGTCTACAGCGTTCGAACCTTCGACGACGTGGTCGCGAACTCGCTAGGGACGCGCCGGGTCTCGATGCAGCTCTTCGCCGTCTTCGCCGGCGCCGCCTTGCTCCTTGCGGCCCTCGGGATCTACGGAGTGATGGCTTACTCCGTTACGCAACGAACCCAGGAGATCGGAATCCGGATGGCGCTGGGCGCGCAGAAATCGGACGTCCTCGGTTTGGTTATCCGGCAAGGCATGATTTTGACGGCGATCGGCGTCGTTGCCGGCCTTGCGGGCGCGTTCGCGCTCACCCGGCTAATTACGAGCCTTCTCTTCGGCGTGGCGGCGACCGATCCGCTGACGTTCGTCGCAATTCCGTTGTTGCTCCTTTTCGTGGCGCTGATTGCTTGTTACCTCCCAGCGCGGCGCGCCGCGCGCCTGGATCCGAAAATCGCTTTTGCGCAGAGCTGAGAAAACTTATGTCAATGATCACACTCAAACACCTCGAGCGTTTCTATCCGCTCGCGAAAGGAAAATTCTTTTACGTCCTGCGCGACATCAACCTGGAGGTCAACGAAGGCGACTTCGTTTCCATCATGGGGCCGTCGGGCGCGGGCAAGTCCTCGTTGCTTCACGTTCTCGGAATGCACGATCACGCCTGGAGCGGAGAATATTTTTTCGACGACGTCGGGGTCCACACCTTGAAGCCAAAGGAACGCGCGACGCTTCGCAACGAAAAGATCGGTTTTGTTTTTCAGGCCTACCATCTCCTCGACGATCTGACTGTTTACGAGAATCTCGACATCCCGCTTTCCTATCGCCATGTGAACAAGGCGGGTCGCGATTCCATCGTCTGCGACGCGCTCGACAAATTTCACATCGTCGGAAAGAAGGACTTGTATCCGCGCCAGCTCTCGGGCGGCCAGCAACAGCTCGTCAGCATCGCGCGCGCCATGATCGCGAACCCGAAGTTGATCCTGGCGGACGAGCCGACCGGCAACCTGCACTCGGACCAGGGGAGGGAAATCATGGAGATGTTCAAGAGCCTGAACGAGCAAGGCACGACGATCATCCAGGTGACGCACTCGGATGTGAACGCCGCCTACGGCAACCGGATCATTCAGCTCCGCGATGGATTTATTGTCTGAAACCGATGCAACCGCTTGCGTTGTAGCGACGCCGCTCTGTCGGCGTAAGAGGCCCACGCTGCAATGAACGCGTTCTTACGGCGACAGAGCGCCGTCGCTCCAACCTAACGACTAACCCTATGCTCACCGACCTCAAATACGCCTTCCGGATGCTGATCAAAGCGCCGGTCTTCGCAGTCATTGCCATCCTGACCCTCGCGCTCGGCATTGGCGCCAACAGCGCCATCTTCAGCGTGATCGACACCGTCCTGCTCCGGCCGTTGCCGTTCAAGAACCCCGATGAAATCGTTCACATCTGGGGGCGCTACGCGAACGACAGCGGCAAAGTGCGCGGCAACGTCCACTCATTCCCCGATTACGTGGACCTGCGCGATCAAAGCCAGAGCTTCGCCGCAATGGCGTCGTACACGCGGACCGGGGGGACGTTGTCGCTCTCTGAGGATGCGAAGGCGCTAGAAGGAATCGCGATTACCCCGGAGGTCTTCGATGTCCTGGGCGTGCAGCCGCTGCTCGGCCGCGGATTCACCAAGGAAGACGCGAAAAACGAAGCTGACCGGGTCGTCGTTCTGACTTATCCACTTTGGAAAAGCGCGTTCGGCAGCGATCCCAAGATCATCGGACAAAAGGTCACGATCTCGGCGCGGCCGCATACGGTTATCGGAGTGATGCCGCCGGGCTGGAAATTTCCGGTCGAGGACGACCACATCGATTATGCGCTGCCGCTCGAGTACCTCGGGCAGCAGTTCCTGACCAATCGCGGCTCTCACTTTCTTACGGTGGTCGGGCGGTTGAAGCCGGGTGTCGCGGTCAAAACGGCCGAAGCGGAGCTGACCGCAATCGCGAGCCGGCTCTCGAAGCAATATCCGGATTCGAACCTCAATTTCACGGGCACGTCGGTGGTGAAGCTGCATACGGATGTCGTCGGAGACGTTCGTCCGGCGTTGTTGGTTCTTCTCGGCGCGGTTGCCCTTGTCCTGCTCATCGCGTGCGCGAACGTGGCGAACCTGCTTCTGGCGCGCGCCGCTTCGCGAAGTCGCGAGATTGCGATTCGAACAGCGCTCGGCGCGAGTCGAGTGCTGGTTATTCGCCAACTGCTTTGCGAAAGCCTCCTCCTGGCGGTGCTCGGCGGCTGCGCCGGTTTGCTCCTGGCCTGGTGGGGCGTCGATTTGCTGAGCGCGGCGGGCCCGCAGGGGTTGCCTCACCTGGGCCAGATCAAAGTGAATAACACCGTCTGCGCTTTCACTTTCGTGCTCGCGATCGGAAGCACGTTGCTTTTCGGCCTCATTCCCGCGCTCCAGGTCTCGCGGCCGGCGGTAAATGAATCGCTCCAGCAAGGAGCAAAGGGTTCGACGGGCGGGCTGCACACGAATCGTCTCCGCGCCTTTCTCGTCGTCTCGCAGGTCTCGCTTTCGTTGCTCCTGCTCGCCGGCGCCGGCCTGTTGATTAAGAGCTTCTTCAACCTTCGCGCCACGAATCCGGGCTTCGATCCGGTCCGGGTCATGACGATGTCGATCAACCTGCCGCGGATTCGTTATCCCGAGGTCGACCAGCAAATCCGCACCTACGATCTGATCATGGAGAAGCTGGCGGCGATTCCAGGCGTCGAAGCAGCCGGCGGCGTGAATCCATTGCCCTTGGGCGATAACCAGCGAAGCCAGTCGTTCATGCCGAGCGGCGCCGCGCCGCTGCCACGGGGCAATCATCCCGGCGCGAGCTACCTCCTGGTGAAGCCGGATTATTTCAAAACGATGAAGATCCCGATCCTGCAGGGACGCGACTTTACCAGATCTGACACGAAGGAGTCGTCGCTCGTGATCATGATCAACGAAGCCTTTGCCCAGAAACATTTCCCAGGGAAGAACCCAGTTGGTCAACAGGTGATGATCGATCAGCCGGAGAACAAATTTAACACCCACGAGGTGGTCGGGGTGGTCGCCAACACGCGTCACGATTCGCTCGCCGAGCCGCAGGGTCCCGAAATGTATGTGCCATTCGCGCAGGACCCGGGTCGCAGCCTCGACGTTGTCCTGCGGGTCAGCTCGACGAATCTTGTCGGGCTCAACGTGGATGTGAAACGCACCATTCGCGAAATCGACAAGGACCTTTACGTCCCGACGCTCGATCCGATGACAAAATTTGTCGCGACCCATCTCGCCCAGCCGCGGTTTAACATGATGTTGCTGGCGGTTTTCGCCGCCGTGGCCATGATTCTCGCGGCGATCGGAATTTATGGTGTCATCGCTTACAGCGTCACGCAGCGGACCCGCGAGATTGGAATCCGGATGGCGCTTGGCGCGCAGAAAACGCAGATGCTCGGGATGGTTCTGCGGCAAAGCCTGACGTTGGTTGTCATCGGAATCGTAATCGGCTTTTTGGTGGCCCTGGCTGCAACGCGAGTGATGGCCACGCTGCTCTACGGCGTGGGCGCGAACGACTTGTCGATTTACGCCATCGTTATCCTCTTGCTCGGCGCCGCGGCGATGCTGGCGAGCTACCTGCCAGCGCGCCGCGCCATGAAGGTCGATCCGATGGTGGCGCTCCGCTATGAGTAGCGGTAATGACGAAGCACGAATGACGAATGTCGAAATAGTGACGAAGCCCGAAGTCCGAAAAACTCCGCGTCGTTTTCCGGTTCGTTATTCGTCATTTGATCATTCCTTCGTCATTCGCCATTCGACATTCGTCATTTTTCGATGATCTCCGATCTCAAATACGCTCTCCGAACTCTGTTAAAAACACCGGCGTTCACGCTCGTCGCCGTCCTTACTCTTGCGCTCGGCATCGGTGCTTCGACCGCCATCTTCAGTGTTATCGACGCGGTGCTTTTGCGTCCGCTTCCCTACCCGAATCAGGAGCGGATCGTGGAGCTGCGCGAGTTTGACGAAAAGGGTCACGGAATGTCATTCGCGGAGCCGAACTTCAACGATCTGCGTGATCGCAGCCGGAGCTTCGCCGCGATCGCAAAATATACCGGCACCATCGACTCGGCCGTGGCCGGTGGGAGTGAACCGGTCCGCACCAATACTTGCGCGGTCTCCGAGGATTTCTTTCGGGTGCTTGGCGTGGCGCCATTCATCGGGCGAGTGTTTTCTCCTGAGACGGGCAATGAAGCCGTTGTCGTCAGTCACAGTTTTTGGAAACGCGCGCTCGCCGGCCGCATGGATCTCGAGGGCGCGACGCTGCGTTTTGAGAATCACAGCTTCGTTGTGATCGGCGTGCTGCCGCCGGACGTAGAATTTCCACCGCGCATCGACGTTTGGTTCCCAGCCAAGATTTTTCCGCCGAACCCTTCCCGGACCGGCCACAACTGGCGGGTAGCTGCCCGACTGCGCGACGGCGTTTCCTTCGAGCAGGCGCGCGCAGAGGTCGCGTCCATCGGCCAGCAGTTAAAGCGCGAGCACGGCAACGATACGGATGCCGCCAGCTTCGGGCTGGCGCCGCTGCGAGAACGAATGGTGAAAGACGTGCGGAGCGCGCTGTGGCTGCTTTGTGGGGCGGTGGGATTGCTCCTCGTGATTGCGTGCTCGAACGTCGCGAACCTTTTGCTCGTCCGCGCGAATGCGCGCCGCAAGGAAGTGGCGCTTCGGGCGGCACTGGGCGCATCGCGGGGAAGACTCGCGCGCCAGTTCATCATCGAGGCACTTCTGCTCACGCTTCTCGCCGGCGCGCTTGGGATGATCTTCGCGCTCTGGGGCGTCGGCCTGATCGTCGGTTTTTACCACGGTAATCTTCCGCGTGTCGGGCAGATCGGGATTGACGGAACCGTGCTCACGTTTTCGGTGGCGGTCTCGTTCATCCTTGGTCTCGTGCTTGGTCTTGTTCCGCTGGCAAATGCTTCGCGATCGCGTTTGCAGGATGAGCTGGCAAGCCGTGGGGTATCAACCAGCCGGTCGAGTTCGCGAGTGCGGAATTTTCTTATTGTTGGACAGATCGCGCTGACGCTGATGTTGCTCGTTGGGGCGGGACTATTGGGGCGCAGTTTCCAGCGTTTGCTCGAAGTCGATCCCGGTTTCGAACCTGAGAGTGTGGTCGCGATGAATGTTTCCCTGCCGCAACCGGAGGAGCCTCTCCCGGCGGAGGGTTTGTCAACGGCGGATGTTCATCTCGCGCAGGTTTACCAGCAACTCTTCGAACGAGTCCAGGCGCTCCCCGGTGTTATTTCTGTGGGCGGGGTGAACGCGCTGCCGCTCAGCGGCAACGGCGCCAGCGGAGGGTTCATTATCGAAAACGGCGCGAAGCCGGCGCAGACGATGGCAGAACTCGAGAAGCAATACTCCACCCTGAAAGGGACCGAGAGACTGGGCTATGCGGAATTTCGCGTCGCCAGTGCCGGTTATTTCCCCACGGTCGGCATTCCGCTTTTGCGCGGCCGTCTTTTTGGGGACTCGGATGGGCCAGGTGCTCCGCACGCCGCGCTCATTAGTCAGTCTCTGGCGCGCCGTTATTGGCCTAACGAAGACCCGATCGGCCGGCAGATTCAATTCGGCGGAATGGATGGCGACCTTCATTTGCTGAACATCGTCGGTGTCGTGGGCGATGTGCATGACGAGGGGCTGGATGCGGATGTGCGCCCGACCGTTTACGTGAACTACTTGCAACGGCCACGATACGCCGCGGGTTTTTCCATTCTCCTTCGCGGCCGGGGCGACGCGGCAGGACTGACTGCGGCGATGCGTCGGGAAGCTCGCTCCTTGAATCCGGAAATGCCCGTTGCATTTGAGACCCTGGCGCAGGTCGTCGCCGCTTCACTCGATCATCGGCGCTTTACCATGGCGATGCTGGGCGTCTTCGCTGGAGCGGCGCTGTTGCTCGCGATGGTCGGACTTTACGGTGTGATGGCTTACATCACATCACAACGGACCCACGAGATCGGGATCCGGATGGCGCTTGGGGCCCAGCGCCTCGATATGTTGCGAATGATTTTCCGGCATAGCTTCGTTCTCGTTCTCGCCGGGGTTGCGCTTGGCATTCTGGCTTCGATCGGTTTGACGCGGTTATTGAGCAGCATGCTTTATGGGGTGCGTGCGACCGATGTCCTGACCTACGGCGGAGTGATTGGTCTTCTGGTCGCGGCGGCCGCCCTGGCCAGTTATATTCCCGCGCGGCGCGCCATGAAAGTCGATCCGATGGTGGCGTTGCGGTATGAGTAAAGCTCGACTGCTCGGCGTCACTGCTACGATCGCCTGTTTGTTTTTAGTTTCGCCCGCGTTCGCAGTCGATGTGCTGGAGGACATCGTCGAGCAGAAGTTCGACGTCGCCCCGGATGCAACCTTGAGCGTCCAAAACATCGACGGCTCGATCCGGGTTTATGCTCACGAGCAGCCCGTCATTACCATCCAGGCAATCAAAAAGGCGTATAGCGCCGAACGGCTTCAAGGAATCGTGGTCGATACAAAAGCGACCAGGAGCAGCGTCGCTATCACCACGAGTTTTCCGCCGCGAAAAAATGCGGTGAGCGATCGGTCCGGTACGGTCGATTACATCATCGTGGTGCCGCAAACCGCGAGGATCACGCAGCTCGACCTGACAAACGGTGAAATCCTCGTGCAAGGACTGCGGAGCGGGGGCAGCGCAAAGGCCCGGCTCGTGAACGGCTGGATGATCGGCCACAATTGCTTCGGCGATCTCGATCTCGCGGTCGAAACCGGGCGGCTCGACGTGGCCTACGACTGGTGGGAGAACCGCGAGTTCGTGATTAAAGCGTTCGCTACCCGGGGGGGCCTTCGCGCCATTTTTCCGAACGACGCTTCCCTCAACTTGAGTGCGACAGCGAACGAAGGCCGAGTCATAAATGGATTCGGCGAAACGAAACCAGGCCCTGGAGACATCATTCACTCGGTAGCCGAAGTCATCGGTCCTGAACCCCGGGTCGTCGTTTCGCTGGAGGCCCTTCGTGACGATATCCGGATCGAAAAGATGAATTATTGATTTGTGCGGGGCCTGCTCCGCTTTGCCGCCGGGAGCGACCGGTTTGCCTGCAATCACTTCGGCGCTCGCGCCAAGTCCTCCCGCGCCCTGCGGTCCTGCTCCGCTTTTACGAGAAGGCCGAGCCGGCGATAACATTGTTCGCGTTTTTGAAGGGCCATCGCCGTCTGGTTGGCCTCGATCGCGTGAGTGAATGAGTCGATCGCGGAAAGAGTTTCGCCCCGGGCCATTTCCAGCTCGCCGCGATATTGCCACGCGGTCGCGAAATTTGGATCTAATTCGGTCGCGCGCTTGATTTGGTCGAGTGCTTCCGCGGCCCGCCCGAGTTTGGTCAACGCATAGCTCGCTTCCGCGCAGGCGCCTGAGGCCTTCGGGTCAAGCCGCGCCGCAGACTCCGCATCCTGTAAGGCGAGCGTAGGTTGCCCGACTTCATTTAATTGCCAGGCGCGCGAGACGTGAAGTTCGGAATTGTTCGGCTCCGCGGAGATCTCCGAATCCAGCCGGCCTATGGTTTCGAGAAACTCCGGAGTGAGTGCCTCGAGGCGAATGAGTTGATGGACGCCGAGTTTCTCGCATTCATCGGCCCGGCCGAGCGCAAGCAAGGCAAGAGCTTGAAACAATTTCGGCCGCATGGCCCACGGACCATGGTTGCCAGCGGCTTCGGCGTCCTCGAGGGCGAGCTCGTGATCCTCGCAGCGCAGGAACACGAGCGCCCGGTCCGCGAGCAACCCGGGATCGTTCGGAGACAAAGCCAGAGCCGAATCGAGTTCGCGAATATCCGCCAAAAATTTCCCCGCTTGGTCGATAAATCTTCCGCCGCGCAGGACCTCCGGATCATCCGGCCCAAGGACGCGCGCGCGCTCCAAATCTTCAAACGCCTCCGGCCAGCGATGGAGATGCCGTCG
>JBAPMH010000103.1:0-1520 GCA_049278515.1 Chthoniobacterales bacterium | reverse complement strand
ATAAAGACCAGCCGGTCGGGATCATCCGGCCGCTCGAGGAGATCATGGCTGACAGTATCGCACGGCAGCGTTTCGCCATGATGCTGCTGACGGTGTTTTCCGGCGTCGCGCTCGTCATTGCCGCGGTCGGGATCTACGGCGTCATGGCTTACAACGTCGTGCAACGGACCGGCGAATTCGGAATTCGAATGGCGCTGGGTGCGCAACAACGCGACGTCCTCCGCCTCGTCCTGACGCAGGGCGGAAAGCTGATCGGTCTCGGTTTGGTTATCGGTCTGCTCGCCACCCTTGCCGCATCGCGCGCCATGGGCTCGATGCTTTTCAACACCAGCGCCTACGATCCGCTGACGCTCGCTACGACTACGGTCGTCCTGGGCGTCGTTGCGCTCGTAGCCTGTTTCTTCCCCGCGAATCGCGCCACGAAAGTGAATCCGATCGAGGCATTGAGGGCGGAATAAGGAAAGTGACCTGTGACAAGTGACCAGTGATCAGATGAGCAATCGAAAATCGAGAATCGAGAATCGAAATTTCCCATGACCGACCTTCGCTACGCAATTCGGCAGTTGCTTAAGGCGCCGAGCTTCAGTGCAACGGCGATCATTGCGCTGGCGCTCGGAATCGGCGCGACCACCGCGATTTTCGCGGTGATCTACGCGTTTCTTCTCAGGCCGTTGCCTTATGCGGATCCGGATCAACTCGTCATGGTGCAATCACGTTCCACCCGTGCGGGCAACGATGTCGGAGTGAATTATCTCGATTTCGTCGATTGGCAAAAACAAAGCCGGAGCTTTTCCGATCTCGCCTTCTTCAATCTCCGTTGGAACGGGAATCTCGAATCGCCTGGCGGGATGACCGAAACGCTGAAGACGACCTTCACCACGGCGAACCTGTTTTCGTTGCTTGGCGTTCAACCGAAGATCGGCCGCGATCTGACCGCTGCCGATGACGAGGAGAAGGCGCCAAAAGTCATGTTGATCAGCGAGCGCCTTTGGAAGAAAACCTTCGGCGGCGATCGCAATATCATCGGACGCGATATCCGCCTCGATGGGACGCCGCGCACGGTTGTAGGCGTTATGCCGGCTGATTTCCGGTTCCCTGTCCAGACCGACATCTGGGTTCCGATGGCCTCCGTCTTTGGCAGGAGCACCAATCGCGAGTGGCGGGCGGATCAAGCGATGGGCCGGCTGAAGCCGAATGTAACGCTGGCGGAAGCGCAGGCGGAAATGACGCTGATCGCCCGGCAGCTCGCGCTCCAATATCCCATTACCAATAAGGAAATTGGCGCGGCCGTCGTGCCATTGCGCGACCATGCGGCCGGCAACGTCCGCTTCTCGTTGCTGCTTTTGCTCGCGTCCTGCGGCGGCCTGCTCCTGATTGCCTGCGCGAACGTGAGCCAGCTTCTCCTCGCGCGGGCCACGACTCGCGAACGCGAGCTCTCGGTCCGCGCCGCTCTCGGCGCAAGCCGTTGGAGACTCGCGCGGCAGGTTTTGACCGAAAGTGCGCTGCTCGCGGTTCTCGGG
>JBAPMH010000102.1:0-4340 GCA_049278515.1 Chthoniobacterales bacterium | reverse complement strand
CAAACGCTGATCCGGCTGCGACCTTCGACGGCGATTTCAAATCGCCGCTCCTTGAAGTCTCTCGATTTACCCGCCCGTCCTAAAGTGGTCGTCCTTGTTCTTGAAGAGGATGTTGAACGTCGTGAGCGAGCCGTAAGAGCGGGTAATGTATTGCTGCATCTCAAACTTGTCGGCGTCGCTCAGCTTGTCGCTCGCGTTCACTTTCTGTTCGAGGACGCGGAGATTGTTGCGGATCATCACGATCTTGTGAAAGAAAGTTTCGATCGGCACTTCCTTGGGCTGGAGAGAGGTGTCGGCTGATTGCATTACGAGGGTTCCCCGCTGCCAACGATTCGCCAACCCTTCGACCACGACGTCTTTCTGCTCCAATCCCAGCGCCTCGACGACGGAATGAGCTGTGTCACGAATCAGATTGGAGAGCGGAACCTGCAACTCGCTCAGCGTCGCGGTCGCTTCGGCCGGTTGAAGATCGCTGGAGGCCGGCGCCACCGTCCGCGGCGCGTCGTCGAACGCGATCTCCGCCGTATGTTCGGTCAGCGACCTAACGACTCCCACGCCATATTGCGGATGGCGCACTTTCATTCCGATGTGGAGAGATTCAATGTTCATGTTGTCAGTCTCACCCTGCGAGATCACGGCCCTGTGCGCAACTGGCGGTGCGCCTTTTCCTGGAGGGCGAAGCTCTGCGACGCCCAAGCCTCGCAGAGCTCGGCCCTCCCTTTATTCTAGAGAGAGTTGTAATTGCTCCCGGGACCTTCGAAACGCCGCCGTGGAGAGCCCGGTCCGCCCGCCAATCCCGTGGCGCCGGCAGCTCACCTCGAACATCGACCGGATCTGTTCCGCAAAAATTCCCTCGCCTTTCGTCCGAAATCCCCAGCGCGCGTCGTTGATCTTGCCGTTCCGGATGTGCCGGATGCGGCTCAATACCTTCTCCTTTTTATCGGGGAAATGCTCGTCAAGCCAATGCTCGAACAGCGGTGCAATTGCCCAGGGCAACCGCACAATCGTATAACCGGCGAACCGGGCACCGGCTTTGGCGCAAGCCTCAACGATTCGCGGCACCTCATGATCGGTGAGTCCGGGAATTATCGGCGCCACCATCACGCCGACTGGAATCCCGGCGTCGTGCAACGCAGCGATCGCCTCGAGGCGCGCCGCCGGCGATGAGGTGCGCGGTTCGAGCACTCGTTGCAGTTTGGGATCGAGTGACGTGACGGAGACATTCACAGCCGAAGCGTTGTGCCGCGCCAGCTCGCCGAGAAGGTCGATGTCGCGGGTCACCAGCCGGTTCTTGGTGATGATAGCGACGGGATTCCGGAATTTGGCCAGAACTTCAAGGCAACCGCGCGTGATTCGGAGTTTTCGTTCGACCGGCTGGTAGGGATCGGTCACGCCGCTCATCACCAGCACCTGCGGTTTCCACTTCGACGATGACAATTCGGCCTCGAGTAACTTCGCCGCGTTGGTTTTCACCATGATCCTGCTCTCGAAATCCAGGCCCGCGGAGAACCCGAGATATTCGTGGGTCGGCCGGGCGAAGCAGTAGATGCAGCCGTGTTCGCAGCCGCGATACGGGTTAATGCTCGTCTCAAACCCGACATCCGGGCTGTCGTTTCTTGCGATGATCGTCTTTGTCAGGTCGGAAAAAAACTGGGTGTCTCTCCGCGGCTTTTCCTCTTCGGCGCTGGTCGGATCGATCTGGACCACGTCTTCATCGCCAAGATCGACATGCAGTTTCTCAAACCGGTTCGCCGGATTCCAGGAGGCGCTCCTCCCGTGAATCGCCGGCGAGGGTGGGGGAGCTTCCTCGACGATCGGAACGAATTTCTTCTTCTTTTTCCGAGGCGTTAGCACTGCACAAGTTCACATGAACATATAACGCTGTCCAGGTGGATCGTCCGCTCCGTCGGGCGATGGGTGACGCTTTGTCTTTGGGTGGCGCAGCATACACCCCCCATCGAGCGACGGAGCGCTCGATCCACCGGGCTGGCGGAGCGCTCGATCGACCTTGCCCGGCGGCCGAGCGATGGCACAATTCACGCGCAACACGCTCAACGCAGGGGAGGGGTGGTCGAGTGGTTGATGGCTCCGGTCTTGAAAACCGGCAGGGCGCAAGCCCTCGTGGGTTCGAATCCCACCCCCTCCGCCCGCTCAATTTTCGATTTTCGACCCGCCTGCATCGCTGCGCGAAGCGCTGCGGGCAGGTTTTCGATTTGCGATTTGAAGCGGTTTCCAGTTCACCACCACGTAGGCTGCCATCGCCCCGATCAATAAAGCTCCCACGACATCGGATAAATAATGCGCCGCGACATACATTCTAGAAAAGGCCACGACCAGCGGGATCAGGAGAAAGCCAAGCCCTATCCGCCAGCTGGCCAGGGCAAGCGCCGCGAAGAACGCGGTCGATGCAGCGGTGTGACCTGACGGGAAGGCATTGTAACGCGGACTCAGCTTCGGACCATTCCACTGGGTTTCGGTTTGGACGTTCGGCCGGGCGCGACCGGTCGATATCTTTACGACCCGGGCGGCAACACCGGCCAGAGCGCACGCCAGGATCATTGCAGCAAAAATGCGCATCCATTTTTTGCTCCCCCGCGCATACGCAATCCCGAACAAGAGCAGTCCGAGTATGACATGCCCGGGCCAATCGCCGAACCGGCTCACCAATTGCATGAAACTCTTCACGCCGGTGTTCTGGTTTTGCAGCATCCAGGCATGAGTGGCGGCATCCAGATAAAAGCTCGCGAGCAACAGGAGGACGGAGCCCGCGAAAACAAGGAACCACCAACGCGCCGCGCCAATCATCCGAATTTCCCGTTTGTCTTTCACCCGGGCCTATCTTTCAATTCCGCTCTGCCACCCGCAATCCGCAATTTCGCATTAGTTTTTTTTGGCGCGCTGCTCCTGCACGTTGCCGGGACCTGGATCATCCCGCTCCTGGACCGGGACGAACCTCGTTTCGCCGAGGCGTCGCGCGAAATGCGGGAGCGCCGCGATTACGTCGTCCCGTATTTCAACGATAAGTACCGCTTCGACAAACCGCCGTTCATTTATTGGATGCAGATCGGGAGCTATCGCGTGTTCGGCGAAAACGATTTTGCGGCGCGATTACCATCCGGGATTGCGGCGGCGCTGACCGCTCTGCTCCTCCTCGCCTGGGGCCGCCGGCTGGGAGGCGAACGCACCGGACGGTGGGCGGCGATCATTTTCACCCTTTGCCTTCAAACTTTCATTCACGCCAAGGCGGCGGTCGCCGACATGTGGCTCGTCTTCTTCACCACGGCTGCTTACTGGGCCGGGTATGAATTGATCGCGGGCCTGCTCCGCTCCCCGCCGTCTCCGGAAGATTCGCGCTCCTGGAAATATTGGCGGCTGATCTTTTACGTCGCGCTCGCGTTCGCTTTTCTCGCCAAGGGTCCGCTCGGCTGGATGCCGCTCGCAACCGTGGCGTTCATGAAATTCTTCCTGCGCGGTCACGCGCTCAATCGACGGTTTTGGTTTAGCTCCGGCATCTTGTTCAGCCTGGGAATTGTCCTTCTTTGGGGCATCCCGGCATTGATCCGGACGGATGGCGAATTTTTCTGGGTCGGCATCGGACGGCATGTGATCGAGCGCGGGTTCGGGGCCTTGGAAGGCCATGGCGCCCAAACGTGGCAAAGCTATCTGATCACCCTCCCGTTCTATTTCGGGACCGTTTTCGTAAGCTTCTTCCCCTGGTCGATCAAGCTTCCTGCCTTGACCAAACGGCTCTGGCGCGAGCGTGATGCGGTCGATCGATACCTCATCCTTGGAATCGCGCTCGTCTTCATTCTCATGACCATCGTGAAGACCAAACTTCCGCATTACACGTTGATCGCCTTTCCGCTGCTCTCCCTCCTGATGGCTCGGCATCTTTTTTCCTTGCGGGGATTTTTCGTTGAATTGCTGCGCCTCTTTCCGCGGTTCCGTCATCTGCCGTCGCGGGTGTCGCCTCGTTTTGCCGTGCGAACCGCCGTCCTCGCCGTGGTGGTCTCTGTGGGCGTCGCCCTGCTGGTCTTCCCGCTGGTCGCGCCCACGTTTCCGAGCGCGGAGCTTTTCAAAAAATCACGGAACGATCTGCTTCCGGAAATGGATTTCGCGAATGTTGATTATTTCGAGCCGAGCGTGGTCTGGTATTTTCGGGGACGGGCCCACGGATTTTTCCGGGGTTTGCCGCCGGAGTGGGTGGACAAATTCATGACCCATCCCGGCCCGCGCTTTGTTATTCTGCCGACCGAGCTTGCCAAGGCAACCTACCCGCAGCTCCCGCCGGGGTGGAAGAGTTACGAAACACGCGGCGTGGCCTTCGCCAAAGGTAAGAA
>JBAPMH010000101.1:0-3460 GCA_049278515.1 Chthoniobacterales bacterium | reverse complement strand
ACTCTCCACAGGGTCCCTCGACTTCGCTTTTCGCTTCGCTCGGGATGACGGAAAACAAATGTTTAACGTCGTCCTCGTAGAACCGGAGATTCCGCCGAACACGGGCAACATCGGCCGGCTTTGTCTCGCGACGGCATCGACGCTCCATCTGGTCAAGCCACTCGGATTCTCCATCAGCGATCGCGAATTGAAACGGGCCGGCCTCGATTACTGGAAGGAAGTCGACCTGCGGCTCTGGGATTCCTTCGAACAGCTTCGTCACGCCAACGAGAAGAACCGTTTCTTTTTCCTGACGACGAAATCCGACCGCGCCTATTGCGATGTAAAATTTTGCCTCGGAGATTTCCTCGTTTTCGGACGCGAGACCAAGGGTTTGCCGGAGGCCATGCTGCGCGATCACGCCAGCGCTTCGCTCACCATTCCGATGCGAGGCACCCGGAGTCTGAATCTCGCGACCGCAGTCGGCATCGTTTTGTTCGAAGCGATGCGCCAGCAGCGCTACGGCGCGCCGCGGTCGTAGACTTCAACGAGCCCGACACCGGTGCCGTTATTCAGTCCCCTGAGCAGGGCGGTGTAAAGGCCGGGCGGCAGCGTCATCGCGACGGCAGACTCCAATCCGCTTGTGGGCGCCAAGCCTGCGGCAGTCAGTTCCGCGGCTTGAACGGGATCGTCCTGCCAGTCGTTATTCGCGATCAGGAGCGCTCCATTACCGTCGCGTAGCTCCAGCGTAGGATTGGCCAGCGCGTTAGGCACACCAAAGGCAGTCAGGCTGGGTCCGACACCGCGGACTACAATCCTGCTATCGCCGTCCCCGCTACCCAGAATAAAGCCAGCGATCACGAGGTTGTCTCCCGTGCCGACAAAGGCGCGCGTGCTAATATTGGCCAGTTTCGAAAGAGCTTCTGGCTCGAGGTCGTAGACTTCGATCAAGGCGACACCCGCAGTGTTGCCGTTACCCGTTACCACGGCCGTATAGGCGCCTGGGACCAGCGTCGCGTCGATGGCTGATTCGCGATTATCGGTCGGCGGGATGCCGGTGGCCAGGATCGCCGCCTCCTGTGTCTCTCTCCAGTTGTTGTTCGTGATGGTGACGAATGCGCCCGGCCCGTGCAGTTCCATTACCGGGTCCTGGAGCGCGCCGGGAACACCCAAACCTGAGAGGGAAGGTCCAATGGCCCGAAGGAGCACATGCTTGGGAGCGCTTCCAGTAATGATGAAGCCCCCGATGCCAATGTTATCACCGGTCTGAACTCGCAAACGAGTCGAGACGTTGTCGAGCCTTGTCCTTCCGGCGCCGCCGCAGCAGCCGGATGCGACAGACGCAATCTTGATTGTGTCAATGCGCCACCCCGGGGCAGCCACGAGCCGGTCTGTCCCCATGCGGAAGCGCAATTTGATGGTTTGGCCGTTGAAGCTCGCCGGCAGATTTATCACCGTTTTGATGTAGCCCCCGGAATTCCCACTCCAGGCCGGCCGCCCCGCCAGCGGGTTGCTCGCCGTCCCGTCGATCTCCCCAGTGTAGCCTCCCGAGACAAAAATGCCCCCCACCGCCGGATCGGTAATGTCGGTGAAGGTTCCCCCAATAATGTTGGGAGATGAGACTTCCAGCACTCCTCCATCCCAGAATACTTCCGCCGGCGGCGGGTCATATTCCGTGTTGAAATTGTTGCGGAAGCACAACTGCGCCGTAGCGGAAGTAATCAAAATGCCCGGCGAGTCGAGGCGTTTGTCGCTAACACTGTCCTGGTCGTCGACGAACGCGTCATTTGGAAAGGAACTAAAATCTATCGGCGAGATCACCCACAGTGCGTCCCCAGGGGGGTCATTGGTCGCCGTCCAGCCACCGGGCAGGTTCGGGGATGTCACCCTATCGAAGTTTTCCGAGAAAGTTGCGGCGCAACAAACGTCGGGCGGCAGCCCGACCTGTCGGCAAAGGACGGTTTCCTGGCTGTTAGCAGCGGTTATTTGAAGCGGGAGGGCCGCCTGTTCCAAAATAGCGAAGGCGTTCAACGGGACGTTGAGCAGAGGCGGGAGGTCGGTGCCCAGAATGGGAAAATAATCCCGCTCGTTGCAACCACTGTTGCCCGCCGCGTCGGTCTTGACAGCGTAGAGGTCAGCGTAGGTTTCGGAGCCACCGGGGAAATCGGTCGCACCTGCCAGCAGATATCCGCCGTCGAGCGCCGGAACAACCGCTGCAAAGTCATCCTGCAGCGAGGACCCGGAATAAGACTTGCACCATTGAAAGGCGCCACTGGAGTTGAGCTTCAGCAGGCTGGCGTCCCAGTTGACTAAGTCTGTCCTCGTCCCGCCGATCACCAGATCACCAGTGGGCGTTTCACGGATCGAACAGAGTTGCGCCGCGAAGCCGCGGAAAGTCTTATACCAAACCACGTTTCCCAACGGATCCGTCCGAAGCACAAACGTGGCGCCCACTTCGCCGATCGTTTTGGTGCCGACGATGAGGAAGTCGCCGTTGGCCGCAGTGTCCAGGCCGAAGGCGACATCGTAGCCAGGCAGGTCGTAAGTGTGCGACCAGAGGATGTTGCCGGCCGGATCGGTTTTGACCAAGAGCGTCTGGCGTTGGCCGCTGACGTAGAGGGCGGTGTTACCGCAGGCAATAAGGTTGCCATCGTGAGCGACCTTCACATCGTTGAAACGGGCGAATGTATTCACCCCATAGCGATTGTCGTTGTAGGACTGCGCCCATTGGAGGACACCGAAGCGATCGGTGCGAAGAAGCAAAGGCGCTTCCTGGGCGTGAACCGTGTTTTGAAGGTGGGCGTTGATGATGAAACCGCCGTCAGACATCTCATCGACGCCGGAGCGGCCCTGGCTGCCGCTGTGCGAGGTGCCGGGCAACACCCGCGCCCAGAGCAAGTCCCCGGCGAAGTCGAGCTTTGCCAGGTAAATCCCCATGTCCAAGGCCCCCGTGCCATCGAGATCGAGTTCGCCGACTATAATGAAGCCGCCGTCGCTGATCTGTTTGACGGCGAACGCCCCCAAGCCAAGAACTCCGGCTTGGAACGGGCGGGCCAATGTGCGGTCCCATTCCACATCGCCGTCGGCCCTGAGCTTAACCACATAGCATTCCGATCCGAGCGTCGAGCTGTATCGGCCGGCGGCGAGGATGTAGCCGCCGTCGCAGGTGCGATCGACCGAAGTCACCCGCTCGTCGACGGAGGTCGTGGTGGTGATTTTGACTTGGAAGGTCGTCTGGGCGCCAAGAGGGGTACTGGCGAGCCGGGCCTCCCCGGAGGCAATCACTCCGGCCTGACCACCCTGTTGATTTTGCTGTGATACCTGCGCCCCCCGAGCGGTCGCGCCTAGGTGGAGGGCAAAGGCAATCAGCGCGAGGAAGGCGCCGGTTGCGCAACAGGTGATTAAGACAGGTGGATTAAGGAAGGCGGATCGAGAAGCGGATGTTTTTCTCATGGGCGGTTTTGAAGGACCGTACCTGCGG
>JBAPMH010000100.1:0-7359 GCA_049278515.1 Chthoniobacterales bacterium | reverse complement strand
GTCAACCGGTGAACTGACTGCGACGTTCGACGGCGATTTCAAATCGCCGCTCCTTGGGGCTTAATTGTTGCTGCGTATTCTTTGGTGATGCGGCGATTTTTGTTCTTCTTCTTCCTGCTGCCTTTGTTCGCTTACGCTGAACGAATCAACCAGGAAGGCCGAATCCTGGGCCCCGCGCCGGTGGTGACGGCGCCGACCCTGTTTAATACCCCGGCGGCGGACGCGATCGTTTCGGCGATGCAAATCATGCCGCGCGAGAACCCATGGAACGAAGATATCTCCCGCCGGCCGGTGCATGCAAATTCCGAGGCCATCATTGCCCAGATCACGAGCGATCTCGCCTCGAACCGCCGGACGCTCCGCCCGTTCTACGAAATGAATTATGTCCTGGTTCCTGATAATCAGCCCCGCCTGACAATCCCGTTTTTCAACTACCCCGACGAATCAGATCTCGACGGCGGCACCTTTCCGAATGGCAGCTATCCCATTCCCTCCAACCTCCCGATCGAGACCTGGCCGCGCGGGACCGGCAACCTCACTTTGCAGCAATGGCAACAGGACGTGAACAACACCGGCGGCGATCGCCACGCCATCATCGTGGCGCCGGGGGCGGGGTCGATCTGGGAGACGTGGCTGACGAAGTTGACCACCGGCGGATGGCAGGCGTCGAACGGCGCGAAGTTCAATCTCAATTCAAATGCCCTGCGTCCCGCCGGATGGACTTCGGGCGACGCGGCGGGATTGCCCATGTTTCCGGCCGTGGTTCGCTACGATGAATGCCAGCGCGGCATGGTCGAGCACGCCTTGCGCATTGTCGTGGCCAAGACCCGCCGCGAATACATTTATCCCGCGACGCACTACGCCTCATCGATTCCCGCCACCTCGACGAACTATCCGGCGATGGGACAGCGCGTCCGGCTCAAATCGAGCTTTGTGATTCCAGAGAGCTGGACGATCGAGGAAAAGGCCGTGCTCCGCGCGCTCAAAAAATATGGAGCGCTGGTCGCGGACAACGGAAATTTCTTCTCGGTCTCGGTTTGTCCCGACGACCGGTTTAGTGCGACGGCTTTCGACCATCTTTCGACGATCGGGATCAGCAGTTTCGAGATCATTCAAACGACGGGCCCGGCGGAAGGGCCGCGTTCGCCCGGCGCACCGAGCGTTTCCGCCGGCGCCGATCAATTTCTCGAAGCGCCGGTGAACGTCGCGCTGAACGGCTCCGTGACCGACCCCTCCGGGCAAGCGACCATTCTCTGGAAGCTTTATTCCGGCCCGACCAGCGTTGTTTTCGGAAATCCGGCTCAAGCGGCGACGACCGCGACGATCAATACTCCTGGCAATTACACCTTCATGCTCAGCGCGGACGACGGCGTGCATGCCGTGGCCTACGACGCCGTCGTGGTCCGCGTGACCGGCCACGATGCGCTGGGGAACATGTCCACGCGTGTCCAGGTTGGGACCGGGAACAACGTCGCGATCGCCGGATTGATCATCATTGGAAACACCGCGAAACAGGTCGTGGTGCGCGGGCTCGGTCCATCGCTCGCGGCCGCTAGTGTTCAGGGGAGCCTGAGCGATCCCGTTCTCGAACTTTACGATTCCGCCGGCAACCTGCTCTTGAGCAACAACGATTGGCGGGAAACCCAGGCCCAAGCCCTGATTAACGCGAATCTCGCGCCGGCAAATGATCTCGAATCAGCGATCTTGTCCACGCTGGCGCCCGGCGCTTATACCGCTGTTTTGCGCGGCCAGGGCGCCGCGACCGGAATTGGGCTCGTGGAAGTTTACGATTTGGAATCCAGCGCCGCGTCCAAGCTCGGCAATCTCAGCACGCGCGGTTCGGTTGGCGCCGGGCAAAACGTGATGATCGGCGGGACCATCGTCACCGGGCCCGATATCGCGAAAGTTATCTTTCGGGCCCTTGGCCCATCGCTGGCCGCCGCGGGGATTCAGAATCCGGTTTCCGATCCGAAAATCGATTTGTTCGACGCAAACGGCGCTGGGATATCATCGAATAATAATTGGAAGGATTCACAACAGGCGGCCATCGTCGCCACCGGTCTTGCGCCTGCGAATGATCTGGAATCGGCGCTCATCGCCGATCTGGCGCCCGGCAATTACACCGCCGTCGTCAGTAGCTCCGGCGGCGCGAGCGGCATTGCGCTCGTCGAAGCCTATCATTTGCAATAGCGCCACCGACAGCCGGAGAATGGTGGCGTTCGGTGTGAGCTTCAAGGAGCGGCGATTTGAAATCGCCGTCAACCTAGCCTGCATCTGGGTGATAATAGCCCAGCCTTTCAAGGCTGGGATCGAAATGTCGAATACGTCATTAGTCCCGTCAGGGACGACAGACGCTTCTATCGTCCCTGACGGGACTCAGCGAAATGTTGGCCCAGGTAACCCAGCGCTAAAGCGCTGGGCTATTGTCGCATTTGCGATAGCGCGCGGTCGCCCCCCGCGCGATGGTGACTGGCGATGCAAAGCGTCAGAGGACTTCACCACGTCACGGCGATTGCTGGACCGGCCCAGGAGAACTTGGACTTTTACGCGGGCGTGCTCGGGATGCGTCTTGTTAAAAAAAGTGTAAATCAAGACGATCCAGGCACCTATCATCTTTTTTACGCCGATGCCGAAGGACATCCGGGCACCGATCTTACCTTCTTTCCCTGGGCCCAGATGGCGCCCAGTCGCGAGGGCTACGGCCTGAGCAGCGAGGTTTCGCTCGCCGTGCCGCCTGGCAGTCTCGATTTCTGGAACAGCCGGTTGGAGGGGTCCGGAACGAGGGTGGGCACCGCGGAGACGCGTTTCGGGCGGCAGGCGCTCCCCTTCAAGGATCCACATGGACTCTCCGTCGCGGTCGTGGAAAGCGAAGATTCCCTGCGGCGGCCGTTCACGCCGTGGGAGGGAAGCCCGATTCCGGTCGGACACCAGATCCGCGGTTTGGAAAGTGCCCGGCTGGTGGAGCGCGACCTTGTCCGGACCACGTCGTTTCTTTCGAACGCCATGGATTTTGTCCATCTCGGGACCGAAAGCGGATGGCATCGTTACGGAGTGGGCGACGGAAAATCGGGCAATTACATCGACCTTCGCGAAATCCCTCTGGCCGGCCGCGGCGCGTGGGGAACGGGAAGCATCCATCACCTCGCCTGGCGGGTCGACGATGAAGCGCATCAGCTGGAAGTGCGTGACCGCGTGCACAAAGGCGGGTCGCGTCCGACTCCGGTCATCGATCGCTTTTGGTTTAAATCCGTCTATTTCCCTGAACCGGGCGGCGTCCTTTTCGAGCTGGCGACGGAAGGCCCCGGGTTTGCCGTCGACGAAGACGCGGCCCATCTCGGCGAATCGCTCGTGCTTCCACCCTGGCTGGAACCGGAACGCGCCAGCATCGAGGCGGTCCTGCCGCCGCTGACGATGCCGGGGCCGCGCTGATCTTTACGCGATCGAGACCGTCTTGATGTTCACAAACTCGCGGATTCCTTCGACGCCGAGCTCGCGTCCAAAACCGGAACGCTTCGCTCCGCCGAAGGGCAGGCGGGGATCGGAGGCGACCATGCTGTTGATGAAAACCATTCCGGCTTCCAGTTCTTTCGCGAAGATCTCTTTCTCCGCCGGATCGTTTGTCCACGCGCTGGCGCCGAGGCCGAAGGAGCTGTCGTTCGCGATCCGGATCGCTTCCGTGGCGTCCTTTGCTCGAAACACGCTCGCGACTGGCCCGAATATTTCTTCGCGGTAGGCGGGGGAATCAGGCGGAACATCCGTGATCACCGTCGGCTCGTAATAGAAACCGGCGCGCTCGATTCGTTTCCCGCCGGTCAGTAATTTGGCGCCGGCCGCGACCGATTTCTGCACCTGCTCATCCACGCCGCGCAGGATCGCTTCGGTCGCGAGAGGCCCGATCTCCGTCTCCGGATCGAACGGATCGCCCACCTTAAGCGATCGCATTCGGGCGACGAATTCGCCCAGAAACCGTTCGTAGATTTGTTCCGCCAGGATGAAACGTTTCGCGGCGATACAGGATTGGCCGGCGTTCTGGATTCGCGCAGCGACTCCTGTTTTGATCGCGGCGTCTAGATCGGCGCTCGACATCACAATAAACGGGTCGCTCCCGCCGAGCTCGAGCACGCTCTTCTTGATCTGGCGGGCCGCGGCGCTGGCCACTTCGCTGCCGGCACGCTCGCTCCCGGTGAGCGTGACTGCTTTCACGCGCGCATCGTCAATGATGGGCCCGACCTGTTCCGTTTCGATGAGCAGGGTCTGGAACACACCTTCCGGAAATCCGGCGCGACGAAAAATATCTTCAATGGCGAGGGCGCATTGCGGGACGTTCGCCGCGTGTTTCAGCAGTGCCACGTTGCCGGCCATGAGCGCCGGCGCCGCAAAGCGAAAGACCTGCCAGAAAGGGAAATTCCACGGCATGACGGCGAGGACCGATCCAATCGGTTCGTAGCGAAGATAGCTTCGGCCGGCATCGGTCTGGACCTCCTGATCGGAGAGGAAGCCCTCGGCGTTTTCGGCGTAGAAACGGCAACCACCGGCGCATTTCGTGATTTCGGCAGCGGCGGCGCCCAGCAGTTTCCCCATCTCGAGGGTAGCAATCCGGGCGAGCTGGTCACGTTCTCGTTCCAGCACGTCGGCCCCGGCCAGCAGCCATTGCGAACGTTCTGCAAACGAAGTGCGGCGATAGGCTGCAAATGCTCGCGCGGCCCGGGCGAGCTTCTCCTCGATCTCCGGGGAAGTAAGGGGGCTGAATTCTTTCAGCTTTTCAGCGGTGGTCGGATTGACGGACGCGATCGGCATGATCAGACCTACAGCCGGAGGCCTTTTGGAATCAAGAGGCGGTCGAGAAAATCGAAACTCCATTGCACGAGCAGCGCGAGGACGGCGGCGGGAATCGCGCCCTGCAAAATCGTGGCGTGATCGTTCAAATTCAGGCCGCTCAAGATTGGTTCGCCCAGGCCACCGGCGCCAATCAGCGCGGCCAGGGTGGCGGTGCCAATGTTAATTACGGCGCTGGTCTTGATTCCGCCCAGGATCGAACGCGAGGCAATCGGCAGATAAATTTTCCACAAACGCGCCGATCGTTCCAGGCCGAGGGCGACGGCAGATTCGCGGACCGGCAGCGCGATATCCTGCAGGCCGGTCGCGGTGTTGCGGACAATGGGGAGCAACCCATAAAGAAAAAGCGCGGCAATCGCGGTGCGCGGGCTGATTCCAAGAAAAGGAACCGGCACCAGGAGCGCGAGAAGGGCGAGGGAAGGAATTGTTTGGGCCGCGCTCGTGATGCCGAGAATCATCTGCCCGATCGCCCCTCCGCGGCTGGCGGCAATGCCAAGTGGAATTCCGACGATAATCGAGAGAAGCAGGGAAAGGCCGGCCAGTTGCAGGTGCCGGGAGGTCCAGCGCCATAACTTGCGACCCAACGTTTCGCCGATCCGCGGGCCCTGGGGCGAAGCGGTGTCGTGAAAATAGAGATCGGCGGCCTGGGCATAGTTTTTCGTTCGTTCCGCTTCGGCATTCAGTCGAATCATACGCTTCTCATCAATCGTGCCTTCGAGGCTCTGCAAAACCGCGATCGCGTTCGCCGGGAGCGCGAGCCGATAAAGAAAAACGGCTTTGTACTGCGGGAAAAACTGAAGGTCGTCCTCCAGGACCACGAGATCGTTTTCGCCGATTTTGGCGTCGGTCGAGTAGGCATCTTTGACGTCGATCGAACCCTTTCGCAACGCTTCATAACCAAGTCCGTGATCGAGGCCCACGATATTTTGCCCCGACAATTGATATCTGGTGGCAAGCGGTTGCCATCCATCCCGCCGGTTAAGGAATTCGTGGGTCAGGCCGAATTTCAATTCGGGATGACTTCGCAAATCGCTGATCCGGCGAATCTGTTTTTGTTCCGCGGCAGCGCGCTCCATGACCAGGGCGTAAGTGTTGTTGAAGCCGAGCTCGCCGGTCATTCCGACACCGTCCTTCGCCAGTTGTTCTCGCATTTCAGCGGGACTGGTGGTGGGAGATGCCTTGAGAATCTCCTCGCCGATTGTGCCCGTATATTCCGGATAGAAACCGATCTGATCGCTTCGCAAGGCCTGCCAGAGAATAATGGTGCCTCCCATTCCCTGGCGGTGTTCAGTGGCAACGCCGGCGTTTTCCATCGCTCGCTTGGCGATCTCTGCGAGCACATACGACTCGGTGAATTTCTTCGAGCCCACCAGGATTGGCTCCGCCCAACAGGGTGCAGCTTGCAGAAGGAAGAGCGCGAGAAGCAAACCAAGGAGGGGCGATTTGAAATCGCCCTTTTTTTCGGTCGGCGATTGCAAATCGCCGCTCCTTGAGGCTTTGGCCACGTTCATATCACCGCGAGCGCTCTTTGCGCATTGATGAATTCCGTCACGAAAGGCCCGGCCGGTTTCGTCCGCATATCTTCCAGCGTTCCAATTTGGACGACGCGCCCTTCGCTCATGAGGACAATTTGATCGGCGAGATAAGCGGCTTCGGCCAGATCGTGCGTCACCAGGATCGCGGTTTGATTGAGCCGGGAAAAAATTTCTTTTAACTCTCTCTGCAACGCGGAGCGAACCAGGGGATCGAGCGCGCCGAACGGTTCGTCCAGGAGAAGCAGCTCCGGGGAGAGGGCGAGGGCCCGCATGAGGCTGATGCGCTGGCGCTGGCCGCCGGAGAGCTCGATCGGGAACCGGTCGAGGGCGGTGGCGGGAAATCGAGTCAAGGTGCAGAGCTCCGCGAGCCGTTTCTCCATCTTCGTCGCGGGTCTTTTCAGATGGCTCGACATGAGAAGAATGTTTTTGCGCGCCGTGAGATGGGGGAAAAGGCCTCCGTCCTGAATGACGTAGCCGATCCGGCGGCGGAGCTCGAAAATATTCGCGGCGGTCATGGCTTCGCCGTCGAAGCGAATTGTTCCCGAATCGGGATCGAGCAACCGGATGATCAACCGCAGGAGAGTGGACTTGCCGCAGCCACTGGGCCCGATGAGGACCGTCGTTTTGCCGCGCTCGAAGACAAGATCCGTCGGATGAAGAGCGATGGCGTCGCCGTATAATTTGGTGACACCAGAAAGTTCGACGAGCGCGTTCACAGGCCCAGCATCTTAACCGGTCATCCCGAGCGAAGTCGAGGGACCCCGTCGAATGTCGAGCGGTTTGCCACGGGGTTCCTCGGTCCGTCGCCCCTTCGGGGCTGGTTTCGTTAACACCCAGTCCCGGAGTTTCGCTGCGCTCCACTCCGGGCTTTATTCCGACGTCCCTTCGGGACTCCGGCGCGGCGCGAGTTTTCGGCCGTTCGGGCGGAGACCAAACAGTTCGCTGGTTGGAGCGCCGGAGGCGCGAAGGATTAGAGCCCGGAGTGAGC
>JBAPMH010000099.1:0-1790 GCA_049278515.1 Chthoniobacterales bacterium | reverse complement strand
CGTCGGATCGAACCTTAACTTTGAATACTGTCCCGCTGGCAACTCGAATTTGTAATCGACGTCATGATTGCCGCCTGCCACATGGAGACGAAAGGAGTCGGCCTCGTTGATTCCCGAACCGGTATCGTAGTAGAGCTGGGCGAAACCGGAGAGCGCCGAACGCATTGTCAGCTCGAAAAAGAAAACGGGCGGTTGCGTCCGTGGCCAAAAGCTGAAGGCGGTGGCGGCGATGGCGCCGATAGCCAGAGCCAGGCCAATCCTCGATCGGGTGAACACGGAACTAATCGGAGCTCGACTCCTTGAGGAGACCGCTGGGTCGTCGGCGCTGGATTTTTGTGGCACGGGCGCGCAGCCTAGGGAGAGACGCGCTGGATAGCAATCCCCTGATGCGGGCCGCGGCGCGGGCTTTTTCTAAAACACGTAGGCTTCGAGGACGCCGATGCCGGTTCCACCATTCTTGCCGCGCAGAATTACGGTGTAGGCGCCCGGCGGCAGATTGGTTTTCAGGAGTGCTGATTCCGCGTCATTGCTGGGCTGCAAACCAGTCGCCTGGATCGCCGCCTGGTTCGCTCGCCAATCGTCATTGGAATCAAGGGTGGCGCCATAGCTGTCATGTAATTCCAGCATTGGATCCGCCAGGGGATTAGTGATGCCGAAGGCGCCCAGGGACGGGCCGATGCCCCGCACCACTACGCTGGTCGAACCGGGGCCGCCTCCCATAATGAAGCCGCCGATCATGACGTCATTGCCGGTTTGGACAAAGCCGCGGGTGCTAATGTTAACAAGCTTCGAGGCTGGATCCGGGTCCAGGTCGTAGGCTTCCACCACCGCGATGCCGGTGACGTTATTAGTGCCCCGGACGACGGCTGTGTAAGCGCCAGGATCAAGTGTCGCTACCAGCGCGGATTCCGCGTTGTTCGACGGGGGAATTGTCGCCCCGATATCGATGGCCTGGCTTGATGTGACGATTCCGCCGAGATTAGTCGCGCGCCAATTGTCATTCGTCGCGACGAGTTGGCCGGTTCCGTCGTGCAGTTCCAGATAGGGATCCGGCAAGACCCCGGCGAAGGGAAGGGAAGGACCGACCGCGCGAATGATGAGGGTCTTGGCACTCGGTCCCTGGATGGTGAAGCCACCGATCAAGACCTGCTGGCCTGTCCCCACCGGAAGACGCGTGGAAATGTTCAGGGCAACTCCCGGTGCCGGGAGCGTCGAGAAGGAATTCCCACCCACCGTGAGAGTGTGGGCAGAGTTAACAGAAGTCTGGATGACGCCAGTGGAGGAGGGTGGCGTGCTTCCATCGAGCGAGGGCGCTCCGCCGCTCGAGGCGAAGCCAAGGTAAGCCGGAAGCGGCAGAGTCTCTCCGGGCGCTCCAGAGGAGACCGTCATCTGCGGCACCATCAGGATGGCACCAATGGTGACCGAGGCTGTGGGGATGATGTTCGCCACGGGCGCCTTCACCACGCTGCTCCCGTCGGCAAGAGGCAGCGTCATGGCGTTGATATCCTGAACGCTGCGCGAACCCATCCCGTCGAGGAAAAACGCGGACGAATCCGCAGGATAAATCCTGTTCGCTTTGTATTGCAGCCGATTGAATGGCGCGGTGGCGCGGTAACCATCGTAAATGGTGGCGGGGCCGCCCGAGTTATTGCTGATAACGGAATTTTGGATGAACCCCTTAACGTCCCAGTCGGGCAGGCCGCCGGCGGCGGGCTGGGCCGTCGCCACGAACGCCGATCCGCCACCCGGGTTAGTCAGGTGGTTATCGACCAGGTTGCAGTGGTCGATAT
>JBAPMH010000098.1:0-1510 GCA_049278515.1 Chthoniobacterales bacterium | reverse complement strand
CCTCGCGGTCGAACCGTCGCACCAACGGCCTCGGGTCGATCCCGAGGTGCTCGGCGTAATCGCGGAGGAAGTAGCGCGCGTACGTCATACCCGGGAACGGCTCGAACACCGAGGCGTCGTCGTGCTCCAGCGCCCGCAGGTACGGCAGCCTGATCTGGGTGAAATGCGAGGCCTGCTCGAGCGTCTCGCCCCTGGTCAGCCGGGCGTCGTGCAGCTCGTCCCCGACGTCGAGCGACGCGGGAGCCGGCCCGCCGATAGGCTCCCCTGGCTCCGGTCTGTGTTGCGGTGCACCGCAGAACGTGCAGTGCGCACCATCGGCGGCGACATCCATGTGGTCTGGGTCGAGCCGCGCCCCGCAGACGTCACAGTCGAACGTCGGGAACGAGACAGCCCGAGACGTCTCGGTCTTCATCGAACAACCCGTGCTCGCGTATCGGTCTCTCCACGAAGGAGAGGGCTCCCGGCCATGGGATGTATCCCTTGTATGCCCGCACCAGTCGGCCCGTCAAGTGGCGAGGTTACGGGCGGACGGCGAGAAAGGGAACGTTTGCTAGAAGCGCTCGAACAAGATCGCGCGCTTCACCTCTTGGATCGCCTTCGTGACCTGGATGCCGCGCGGGCACGCGTCGGTGCAGTTGAAGGTCGTCCGGCACCGGAAGACGCCGGTCTTCTCCGACAGGATCTTCATGCGCTCGCGGCCCGCCTCGTCACGGGAGTCGAAGATGAACCGGTGGGCGTTCACGATCGCCGCCGGACCGACGTAGTCGCCGTCACCCCAGAACACCGGACACGAGGTCGTGCAGCAGGCGCACAGGATGCACTTGGTCGTGTCGTCGTAGCGGTGGCGATCCTCCTGAGACTGCCGCCGTTCCTTGTCGGGCTCGCCGGAGTCGTTGATCAGGTAGGGGAGCACCGACTTGAAGTCGTCCATGAACGGATCCATGTCGACGATCAGATCCTTCAGCACCGCCAGGCCGCGGATCGGCTCGATCGTGACCTTCGGACCGACGTCCTCCGCGAGCACCTTGCACGCGAGCTGGTTCCGGCCGTTGATCAACATCGCGTCGGAGCCGCAGATGCCGTGCGCGCACGACCGTCGGAAGCTCAGGGTGCCGTCGTGGTGCCACTTGATCTCGTGGAGCACCTCGACGAGCCGCTCGAGCGGGTCCACGTGCACCGTCCACTCGTCCCACCACGAGTCCTGTGAGACCTCGGGGTTGAACCGCCGCACGCGCACGGTCAGCGCCATGGTGCCCGGCTTGGCGCCGATCCGCTGGTCGTCGGAGGCGTTGAGCGCCTCGGCCGCCGTCGCCATCAGTACTTCCTCTCCATGGGGATGTAGGGGCCCATCTTCACGGGCTTGTAGTCCAGGCGGATCGTCCCGTCGTCGTTGCGGTAGGCGAGCGAGTGTTTCAGCCAGTTCGCGTCGTCGCGGAGCGGATGGTCCTCGCGATAGTGACCGCCGCGGCTCTCGGTGCGCGCCAGGGCGCTGCCGACGAGCGCCTCGGCG
>JBAPMH010000097.1:0-2249 GCA_049278515.1 Chthoniobacterales bacterium | reverse complement strand
GCCCTAGGCCGTCGCCGGCCGGCTAAAGATGCGGCCGACGTAATAGGCGAGCGCGCTTTGCTCAGCGAGCATTTTTCGGCGGGATTTCAGCTGCCCCTGCACCACGCCAAGCTTCGTGAAAACACCGTTCCACTCCGTTTCCAAGCGGCGGACTTCCTCATTCGACAATTCACGGACTCCGCGAACCGAAACACATCGCTGGAGGACATTCATTGCCCGGCCGGACACATCACCCAAAATACCCAGGGCTCCAAACACGTTCTCGCTTTCCTGAAGAAGATTGGCCCGAATTTCGGTGAATTGACGTTCCTGCTCCGCTGAGATGATCGGGCGGGCCTTGTCGAGGCCGTAGGTAATCAAGTCGTGAAGCTTTTTCCAATTATCGAGCTGCAAAGTGAGCAGCCGGAGCTGGGTTTCGACGGTTTTGTCTCTCATACGGGGCCTGTAGCTGAAAGTTCGAGGGTCTCGTCGAGCTTCTGCAAATTGTCGATAAGCAGATGCGCCCATGGACGATCCACGGTCTGCACCTGACTGATGATTCCCTCTTCAAAATAGAACCGGCCCTGCCGCCAGCGGAAAATCTCAGCGACCGCCGATTCCCCTTCGAGCGACCCGAACACTGCGTGCCGGACGGATCCGTGCGCGAGGTAAATCTCGCTGTTGCCGCGGCCGGACTTAAAAGTAAACCGGCCACTGCGCTGGCCGAGGCAGCTCATCTGCAAAATCTCGGCCGCCGAAAACTGGTTGAGATTACCGATGAGCGAGTGGCAAGGATCGATGCCTTCCGCAGGTGTTCCGCCCTGAGCGAGCGAGCTGACGAACGTGTGCAATTGGCGGCGCAGGCTTCGGTCGCTGCAATTGCTGGCGACTCTGGTAATATTTTGCTGCCGGCCCGCCTCTGTGAAGCCAACTTCCGCGGTTTTCGGAGCAAGACAGACGATTCTCAAAGATGGGAAATGCTGGCGGGCGTTCGTAGCCTGTTCCATCGCGATGGGGGCTTCTCCCTCGACCACGAACCCATCGAAATTCTCGGCCAAAAGCACGCTAACCGCCTCCGCGAGCGTCCGGACCACGCGCGTCTCGATATCGTCGATTTCATCGAAAATGCCCAGAGCCCTGTCCTGAAAGACAGGGTCAGCATTCAATATGAGGAGTCTGGTTTCCACAAATGCGCGTTGAACGGTAAAAAGTAGGTAGCAGGAACCTTGCCTGCCCGGGGACGGAAATCCCCAGGCTACTTGCGCCAGACTTGCCGGGGCGCCGGAGCCGCGAAACTGGCCGGGGCGATCTCATGCGCAGTGCGAAAATGAACTTTGGCCACCTGCCGCAGAACCGCAGGCCCTTCGGTCTCCACTAGTTTTTTCGCAGCGTCCTTGACCGCTCCTGAGACGCCCCGTCCGAGCTTCACTCCCATCGCCTTTCCGCGCCGTTCCAGCCAGTCAATGAACGCTTCCCGGGCAAGGATGGAAGCCGCCGCCACGGCAAGGTCGGATTCGGCCTTGGTTCGTTGCTCCAGCCGAATCCCCTGGCCGTGCTTGAGTAATGCGCCTTCGATCACCCGCGCATCGGCAAACTTATCGGACAATGCCCGCGGACAATCCGGCTTTTTGGCGAGAAGGTTCTCAATTACCCGGGCGTGGCCCCAACCCAACAGGCTGTTTAGGTTACCAAACTTTTCGTAGAGATCGTTGTAGCGTTCCGGCCCAATCGCAACGGTATCGCCCACTGCGCCGGGGGTGGTTCGAATGATCTTGGCCAGCGCCCGAATCCGCGCATCGGAGCCAATCCGTTTGCTATCTTGAATCCCAGCCTCGAGAAAATGCCGGGCAATGTCGCGGTCGACATAAACACCCGCAATCACCAGCGGCCCAAAAAAATCTCCCTTGCCGCTTTCGTCGATCCCGAAATGGGGCTCGAACATTTCGGGGGAATGCACCTCTTCGTAGCCGAGCTTAGCCTGCTCCAGGACTTTCGTTTCGAGCTCAAATTGGACAAATTCCTCAATCCCCTTCCCTTGCACCAGAACCTTTGGCCCCTTCTCGTAAACAGCGACACTCAGCTTGTTTTTCTGGGCGAAAAACAGGGTGTACGGTTTCGGCGCGAACTCGAAACCGAGGTCCTGGAGCAAACCGCGAAGTTTGGTCGCCTGGTCCGATGTAAGCGGGTGCGTGTAGGAATTCATTCTTCGGAAGGGGCAAACGTCGAACGCCCAACGCCCAACGTCCAATATCGAATGCAGACTCTGAATT
>JBAPMH010000096.1:0-2074 GCA_049278515.1 Chthoniobacterales bacterium | reverse complement strand
TTATCATGCAATGCTCCGGCCAGTTGGGTAGCTGCATGTTCGCGACCGACTGACCAATCCGGAAGCCAGGGGATGCCATGGCCGTCACGGTCAACATGTTCAACGCCGACGTGCTTGCCATCAATGTGAACGTCAATAACAGCCCCAACACGTTCCAGATCCCCGCGGCCGCCACGCCGAGCTGGATGCCAGGAGTCCCGGCCACGAACCCGGCGTTCAATCCGGCCCCGCCTATCGCGGGCATCCTGGGCATCGGGACAAACTGCGTCGTGCTTACGCCCGTGGACGCGCCGTCTCCGTTCATTGCCAAAATCGTCCTCTCAAACTCGGTGATGTGGTTTTCGATTCAGATCTACGTCTTCTTCCTCACCTATGAAACTTGCTCCTGGCTCGTGCTCAACTCCGGCATGCAAGTCTCGCTGGGTTCGACCTATTCAGAAGCGCGGCTGGCGATGCTTTGACGACGCCATGAACTCCCCAAGGACGATCATATGAACGGCGAGACCCCCATCACCGAGATCGTCCCCGGTCTATACCAGATCGGCGACGCGGCGTCTCCTTCCTCCCCCGGACAGGCGGACGCCGTCACCTATTTCCTGACGCGGGATGCGCAGTCCCCGTCGGTCCTTCCTGACCTCGACGACACTTGGCAAGACTTGTCGCTGATCGGCTGGTATATCTTCCTGGCGGAGGAAATCCCTAAAGGCGAAGCCCAAGAATTCGTCGTGGACGGAAGGGCTTCATTGCCTTCCCTCGCGGACAACCCGAATCAGCCGAATCCGCGCGTCGTCATCTGGCTGGCGAGCATCACCAGTTTTGCCGGGCCCTCGATGCTTATTTACAACCCCGGGGCGTCCTCTCCACCCATTGACCGCATAGTTAACGACGATGCGAACTTCAGCTTCGGCCTGTTCGGGCTGAAGATCCCTGCCGGTGCCAATGTCGCCTACAGCGGAGGTTCGCTCCAGATCACCGCCGATTTGGGATCCCGGCTGATCTCGTACAACGGGACCCCGCAAACCTACCAGCCGTACGGCCCGAACGCTGCCAACTGGCTCTTCAATCTCGACTTCACCGGCCCCTTATCGGGTAGTTTCGTTCAGACGCAGATGGCGCTCTATCACGGTCAGCTGCAGCAGAACTTCGGCTGCAACTTCCGCTACTTCTACGCGGGCGCCGGTGGCAGTCCTGAATCGCTCGCCTACGCGTTCACCCCACCAGTGCCACCGACCGACCAGACTTTCCTGGGCCTTAATTTCTATCTCGACCCGATTCACCCTACCGATTCGAGCCGCACGCGCATCGAGCTCGATCTCGGGACGGACTATCCTCCGTACCAGACGAACAGCGCCGCGCTGAGGGCGCCCTATTTCTCCACGACCACGGGCGGAACAATCACGCTCGCGCCCGTGCAGCCCGGCACGCCATCATCGTCATTGTCGCCAGGCTGGGCCTTCTGCGCGATGCCGCCAACTCCCTCCTCGCCGGCCGGGCAGGCGCTCTATCTCGCACCGGTCGGGACGTATGCCGTCGTGCAGATTGATGACGCGGGCTCGCCGGGTTCGCCGGCGAATTCCGCGCTCTGGATGCCGGGCCTCTTCGCCCAGGAGTTTCTGGAGCTCTCGCAAGGCGACCAGATCGAGCTGGTCTCGAATCAGCCCGCTTACGCGCCGTCCTTCACCTCGGCCGCGGGCGGCTCGCCGCAACCGGTGGCGCTGGATCCGACCTACACCACCTCGTGGGTGCGCTTCCCCCTGACCAAGTCCGAAAACCCGCCCGGGTACTTCGGACAGCCGAGTGCCTCGGTCTACTACGGCGCCAGCCAATCAAGCTCGCCGGCGTCCAACCTGTTTCCGCGGGCGCTCTCGGCGCAGTTGTCGGACCTGGACGCGCCGATGCTGTTTCCCATCGGACCTTATGGCGGCATTTTCGCCAATGGCGGCTCTAATCAGAACGGGTCCGCGCAGACCTTTGCCGCGTATGAGGCCACGATCCTGAGCGGCGTGCGGCACGCCCAAGCGCCGCCGCTCGCAGGCGGCCCGCTCTTCCATGCTCCCGCCGCGCGGCAATCGCG
>JBAPMH010000095.1:0-8872 GCA_049278515.1 Chthoniobacterales bacterium | reverse complement strand
TGGCTACGCGGATCAAGTCCTGCGATTCGTCGCTGAGCTGGCAATGTTGTTTGATCTGGCGCGGACCCATCCGGGCGTTGCAGTTCACTTTCTTGTCGGAACGAAACCGGACGTGCTGCCGTTCCCGGGCGCGCTGGACGCGGTCGCGAATCGCGCCGGAGGCTTCTTCGGTCCGGGGGCTGGAGATGTCGCGGTACTCGACGGCGGGAACTTCGATATGCAGATCGATCCTATCGAGCAACGGTCCGGAAATCCGCCGGCGATAACGCTGGACCTGGACCGGACCGCAGCGGCACTCGCGCTTGAGATCGCCGAAGTATCCGCAAGGACAGGGATTCATCGCCGCGACGAGCATGAATTCGGACGGAAAGGTCACGCTGCCGGCCGCGCGCGAGACGGTGACTTTCCCGTCTTCGAGCGGCTGTCGCATCACTTCGAGGGTGGAGCGTTTGAACTCCGGGAGTTCATCTAGAAAAAGGACGCCGTGATGCGCCAGGCTGACTTCGCCGGGCGCGGGAATGGCGGAGCCGCCGAGCAGCCCGACATCGGAGATGGTGTGATGGGGAGAGCGAAACGGCCGGGTGGAAACAAAGGCCTGTTCGCCGCTCAGCATTCCCGAAATGCTGTGGATTTTCGTGCTCTCAATCGCCTCCTCGAGCGACATCGGAGGCATAATGGTGGCGATCCGTTTCGATAACATCGATTTGCCCGAGCCCGGCGGGCCGATCATCAACAAGTTGTGGCCGCCCGCGACCGCCACTTCGATGGCGCGTTTCACGTGTCCCTGGCCTTTCACGTCGCTGAAATCCACCTCGTAATTCTTGTGAGTCGCAAAGAACGAAGTGAGATCGCCGTAGGTCGGCGCGATTAACGATTCGCCCCGGATGAATTGGAAGGTCTCGCGCAGGTTCCGGACGCCATAAACCGTGATGCCTTCCACCATCGCGGCTTCGTGCGCGTTGGCCGCGGGGACGAAGATTGCTTCCTTCTTTTGCCGGCGCGCTTCGAGCGCCACGGGCAGCACGCCTTTCACCGCCCGAACGCCGCCATCGAGCGCCAGCTCCCCGACGAAACTGAACTTCTCGAAGGTGGACCCGTCGAGCTCTTCACTGACGGCGATCATTCCGAGCGCGATCGGCAGATCGAAGCTCGGCCCTTCTTTCTTAATGTCGGCCGGGGCGAGGTTGATCGTCGTTCGGCCTCGTGGCCAGAAATAACCGCTGTTGCTGATCGCGGTGGTGACGCGATCGCGGCTTTCTTTTACCGCTGCGTCGGGCAGCCCCACGATGATGATATGGGGATCGCCCCGCGCGCCGTTGACTTCAATTTCGACTTCGTAGGCATCAACACCGTAGACCGCGGCGGAATAAATCTTGGCCAGCATGGGGGGATGGAGGACTCTGGAAGAGTGGCAGAGAACCTCCCGAAGGAAAAGAGCAATCGAGGCTATGGGCCCGACCTGGCGCGAGCAGCAATGACCGAAGATCCCGCTCGCGGAATGTCTCTTCACTTCTCACGCCGCGCGATTGGACGTTCGTCGCTTCGCCACACTGCGGCGCTGGGCCCCATTTAATATTCCACTTTCAGCGCACGGCAAGCACGACGGCCCAGGCGTCACGCCGCCAGACTTCCCCGATCTCTGTGAAACCAGCGTCCGTCAGCGCTGCGATGTGGAAGTCGAGCGACGGAACAACACGCGGGCCCCGCGGCCCCAATACTCGTTCGCGTTCAATGAGCAATTCCGCGAATGCCGGCTCGGCCTCTGCCGCGCGCCAGAAGGACACCCAGCTCTCGCCGCACCCACCCTCGATCTGTCGGACTTCTGTGCGCTCCAACATGGTACGGCTCGCCGCTTGTGCACCGATCGTGCCGTGCGGCATGGCGTCGGCCACGAGTAACGCACCCCCCGGGCACAGAAAGGGGATTACTTCGCGGTAAATCGCGCGCACCTGCTCATCGTCGAACCAGTGCATGGCTGTAGAACAAAGAGCCGTGTCGAATGGGCCGGGCAACCCTGAGCTCCAACCGCTGGATCGAAGGTCAGCGCGTACCCACTTGATAGGTGCTGCAGCGTGTCCGTGCTTGCCCATCTCGATGAGAAACGGGTCCGCGTCGACGGCGACGATTCGTGCGTTTGGCACACGCGACGCCAGACAGGCGCCGAGCGAGCCAGGGCCGGCGCACAGATCCACCACCCGCAGGCTCCCGTCAGTGCCGCACTCCGCAGCATAGCGGCACATTACATCGAACTGACTGTCTCGTTCCGGTGCATATGCGGATTGGAAGCGTTCCCACCGGGTCAGCCAGGCCTCCCAGCCTGCGGCAGGCGTTCTACTCATCATACCGGGGGTGTTGCCCTGTCTACGTGTGCGACAAGCGCGCCAGTAAAGAAAATCGCATGCGCCAAGGCAAGCGGGACGACGTTGGGAACCTGCCAGTAGATAATGCTGTGGACGAACCCAATAACCAGCCCACCGATCATCGGGAAGAGAGCCGACCGCGCACTCGGCATGTGCAGAGCTTGGGCGGCAACAAACCAAGTCACGGATGCGCCAATCGCTACAAGAGCGCCGGCTGGTCGAAGCGTTTCTATGATGAGACCCCGGAAGACAACTTCCTCTACAGAAACGTAGATGACGACGCACAGCGTAAAGAGCCATGGGGGCGCGACCCTGTGCGAGGCAAGAAAAAGGCCCATCCATCCACCCCGGCTCGGACCGAGCCAAGCCGCTTTGCCGCGGGGGTCAACAGCCAGGACCGCCTTTATTGCGAGGGCCGAGGCGAAGGAGGAAAACGCTATCTCCGCGATACCAAGCGCGCAGGCCAGCAGGAGCTGCGTAATGGGTGGCATACTCACGATCCTTCTCGGATGAATGCCAAGAGCGACGAGCAGCCCTGCCGCGAATAACGCTTGCGCCCCAGCCGCGGCCGCCAGCTTGCCAAGGGCATCGATTTCTCGCACCGGATGCGAACGCTCGCGCCCGAGGCGTCGCACTAACGGCTGCACGAAACGGCCCCAGCGCGCGACGACACGAGTATAGAAGAACGCGTAGAAGCAGCTCACCGCTGTCAATGCCGCGATGGCCCGCACAGTGTCATCGCTCACCGCTCACTCCTCCTGAAGCGCGTGCGCGCCACATGTAAGTGTTATAGCCGGCATGAGCGGCGATCGGTGCTAGGAGTGTGCCCGACAGCAGATAGGCAAGGAAGCACGCGATGCTGAGGGGCATCTTCCTGAGCGCCTCTCCGAATCCCAGCTGCGCGTGCGACAGCGCGAACGCGACAATCGACGCGGCGATCAGGGCGCCATGCATCGTCGGCCCGCCAGGGGCAAGCCGAGCCACACTGATGAGAACACCGCGGAATAGCATTTCTTCACCGGCGCCTACTAGCAGTAACCACACGAGAACGGCAGTTCCACCGGTAGGGGACGTGCCGGGAAGATCTGGCCGAACAAGCTCTACGCCGACAGGAAGCTTCCTCGTTACCTCGCTACAATGGCTTCGGAGCAGCACACGAGTAATGACAGACTCGCCGCGCAACGCGGCCCAGCATGCGACGGGAGCGCCCGCCAAGGCCAACGCAAGTCCTTGCGGGGATGGCCATTCCACCGTCGGCACACCCAGGAGAAACAGCGCAAGCATCGAAATGACGCCGATTGTCGCAGTGTACGTTGGCAGGAACGAAACGGGCTGCGCGCGCCGCCAACTATGGAGCAAACCAGCCAGGGTCGCGGCGCTAGCCGCGAGGAGGGTCACAATCGCGACGGCGTAGATTCGGTCGCTAGGGGAGAGGATGAGGCCGAGCATGGACAACGCCGCCGTATGCCGCAAATCGTGGATGGCAAACCGCAGGGGCACTCGGCAGCGGCAGCGAGAGAGTGTCGGGCGACCAAACGCGCAGGGCGGTGAAGCCGAGGTCGGCGACGTCCGGCGTGGTCAGATCGAGGATCGCGAGACGCTTGCCTGTTGCTGCCATCGCTTCGACGAGAAGGGCGGCATCGTCGTTCGGCGAGCCACAGTTGTCCTCGCCCATGTCGGAGGCGGCGATCGCTGGCTGGTCCGGAAAGCACATGGCAATGACCTCCGCGTCGTAGCCCTCGGCGTAGTGGCCCACGTTTGAGTCGAGGTCATAGAACAGGCCCGTCGGAGCGTCGGCCACGCCCGCGGTTGCTTCGACGCGCTGGCGGAAGAGGACGATTTTTGCCAGGTGCGCGACGGCAACTCCTTCCAGGAATGCTTTATAAATTGCGTGGGAAAGACGAAGGTCGCAACCAAGGCCAACACCGATACGCGGCACGTCGCCGCTCTCTACCAAACACGCAATGCTGAAACCGGGAAGGTCGGCGTTTGGCATCCAGAAGAATCGCAGTGAAGGCCCGTGGCGATGCAGCGTCCGATTGATGGCCCCCAGCGCCAGCGCAACGCGGCCATCGAGGGCAATGCGCACGGGACGCTGGCGTCCATACCAGCAGCCGATCGCGGAGTCGATCTGCACCACTTCAAGCAGAGCGTTTCGAAGGGCGCTCCCCGGGCTCGTGTGCGCAGCACTCCCAGTGGTAACTCCCGCCGTGAACGGCGGCTCCCCGGCCGCTCGCGCGTAGCCGACCAACATCTGTTGCGCGGGAACGGCAACGATCTCGCCAGTCTTCAAGGATCCAGCCTGTATCCAGCCGATCTCATCGTCGTCTCCAAGGGCGACGAACGGAAAGCCCGGTCGGGTTAACTGCTCAACCGAGTAAAGCTCGCTGGTGTTCGGCAACATGGCTGCCGCACCAGTGGCCCGCATTGTACGCAGGGATGCAGCCGAAATGGGAAGGCCACCGGCGAGCGCGGCAAAATGCGAATATCGCTCGATTGTCTCACCCAGCGTCTTGATGAGGGCCTCTGCGTACGATGTACCAGCGCCCCCAATGTGGTACGCGCCGGGTCGAGGAGGGCGGGATCCTCGCAACACGTGCACCCCTGTCATCTCTCCTCCCGCCACCGCGAGACGTGGCTCCATAGGATCGTGCAGGACGAACCCGATGGTCTGATTGAGGCCGGTGAGAGGACACAGCATCCGTTGCACCAGTTGGTCGGTGCTCGCTGGAATGTGGCCGCTGGATCCGGAAACCAGACGCATGAGATGGCCTAGCGTCCGCTCTGGAGGAGCGCCCTGATATCAAAATACAGCTCGCGATCGTCGCGCTCCGGTGCCGATCCGCAGGCAACGCAGCCAGGGACCCGGAGGACCTCGTTGTAAACGAACTCCATGGTGGGCAAGTGCACGCAAAGCACTTTACCTACTGTAAACGATGTGCCTGCGAGGGCGAAGTTCAGCGCCTCCACGCTCACGAGTGAAGCGAGGAGTGCGGCCAGGACGCCGTCGAGCGGCGCGGTCGCGCCACTGGCGCGGCCCTCCAATAGCGCCACCTTGTAAGCCTGATAGTCTGCCGCCTGGCGCAGATTCATCAAAACTCGCATCTCGAGGCATTCGAGACACGCCGTGCGAGCGGGTATTACCATTGGGCCTACGAGCAAGAATGGTCCGTCCACAGCCGCCGCGATACAAGGCACGCGGTGGTGGAGGCAAACGCGGTTGAATCCGCGTAGTTCGAGGGGGTTGACGGACGCGGAGGCGTAAATAACGAAGTGACCGCTCCAACGCGAAAAAGGTGCGACCGCCTCTTCGAAGGTGATGCCATCTTCGTAACTGGCTCGTGCACAGCGAACGAGGTCTTCGCGCACAGTCGCCGCGACTTCAGGTGTCGAGTGCGCTCCGAGCAGAGTTATGAGATGGGCGGCGAGCGCCCCATCGTCGCCCACAACAATCGGTGGGACGGGTGGCTGCACTGGAGCGGCGGCGCGACCCGCCAAGTGCGCGGCGGCGTGCTCGGCGAAGAAGTCGAGAGCGCTGCCCACGCCGAATTCCAGCACGCCAATCTCTGTGAGATGGCTGAGCAGGTCCTCGACGTCGCCAAGCGGAACATTCTCGGAAGCGCCGATCTGCGCTGCGTCAGAGGAACCATCGATGCGACGGAGGAGCCGCAATAATCGGCCGGATTTCGTTTCGTCCTCGAGTGTATGGGCAACCGCATTCCACGCGCCGTGACGCAACTCAACCACGTCCGCACTATGCGCGACGATGGAAAAGTGACGTTTGATTCTTGGCTTAGGAAGACTGCTCATTGTGCTACAGGCGGCTAGGCGGCGATGCCCAGAATTACAAGATGGACGATGGCTTCGCCCTCGCCGTCCATGCCGAGAACATCATGGACTTCGTCGTCATACACACTTGACGAATCGACACTTCCGATGCCGAGCGCAGTGCACGCAAGCGCTATCTGTTGTGCAATCGCGCCCGCCTCGAGAAACACGTGGCGGAGGCCTCGTTGGCCATATTTGCGTGTTGCGCGCCTCGGTCTGCCAATCAATAAACACAGTGCCGCGGCCTGTGAGGTGTGGATTGCGCCGTCAGGAGCGGCTAATGTCCCGAGTAAGGCGTCCGCGACATCGTGCTCGCCGGTTTGCCAAAGCGCATCCCTACGGGGGTCATAGACGAATGTTCCGCGTGTCAAGCCGTTGACGCGGAGAGCCGCGATGTGCAAGTCGAGAGGGTAGAGGCCTCCGCCACTTGGAGTCGCGCGCGCCATGATCCCCGGCGCATCACCGCGGCCCGGTAGCTGGCCGGTGATACCACAGGCTGCTCGGCAGATTGCAGCGAGATAGGAAAAAGGTAGCTGATCCTCGGTATAGGTCCGGACTGAGCGGCGTCGTTTGATGGCTTGTCCCAGCGCCATCTCGAGAGGAGGAGACTTCGGCAATTCGATTTGAGCGAAGCCGCGACGTTGCTCAACGCCAACAAGCCCAGTCATCGCACGGGCAGGCTCGGAGAAATACGACCCGACTGACAGCTCGAACTCAACATCTCGGCGCCGCAGTCGTGAAGCGACGAGAAACTCCTGGGCAGCGCTCGGCAAAGCGGTGCGGCCCAACGCGTCACTAATCAGGCTGTATGGCCGCAAACCCGTAGAGCTGAGCGAAGGCTGGACGGTCCGAAAGCTGTTCGCGTAGAGAGCGGCCGTGGCGACTGCAGGATCCAGTCGAACCGGTCGAGCAGGGACGGGCAACGGCGCCGCTCGGCGACTAGATTTTCGGAAGAGCACCGGCCTGCTCGAGCTGATCGGCGACCTTCTTCCCTGCCTCAAACCCGTCGGCTTCCCCCTTGCCTACCTCTGCGGAGTTCCCGTCGCCGCCAAAATGCTGTTTTGCGTGCGCCGCGAGCTGTATGAGACCGACGTGGTTCAGGTCGGGATCAAGTAAGACGGCCATACGGCCAACGGTTTTTGCTTGATCAGGCTTGATCGGATGTCCCTCCTTCTTCAACTGTGCCAAATAAGCCTCGCGAGCGTTGTCCGGGCCAAGAAGAACATCGCGTGGACGAACGACACACTTGCCGCCGATCGTTTCCAACTCCTTGACGGCCGCCTCCAGGTTCTCCACGGCAAAATAGGGAGTGAGTCGTTCTCGATCGTCATAGCGGACCGTGACGTTGAAGTCGACTCCGCGCCCAAGCGGCGTCCACCAACTCGCCACACTCGGATTAAGACCGTGCGCAAACTCTGCCCCGAGCAAGGTACCATAGAAAGAACGCGACTTTTCGCTATCGCGAGTGGGGGCGTTGATCAGAACAAGCTTTCCTTTGAGTGAACTCGGACGCATTTACGTCTCCCTTCCCTTGACTGCTTCGTGACTCTTCATTTTTTACCAGCTACAGCAGCAACTGCTCGAACAGCAACAACCGGAACCGCAACACGAACTGGCACCCGGCAGGGGCAAATAACCGGGAACTCCCGCGTTCGGCACCGCCACATGATGGCCAGCGCTCTTGTGCTCTACCACGCTCTTTACGGTTAGTTTCATGGCTGATCTCCCCCTTCTCATATTGAATACGATTTTTTCGCGAGGAAGTTTCCGAAAACCTTCAAGTCGCCCGCTCGGAGCACCGCAACCTCTGCGGAGGAATGGGGCGGTCGATAGCTCCCTTGCGCCGCAGCCATCGTCGCGATTCTTAGCGGAAATCACCGCCTTGGGACGAAGAATCGGCGTCCGATTTTTCAACTCGGGAGGGTTGCCGGCGCGTCAGCCGAAAAAACGCTCAAAATGTATCTAATAAGCGGTTTAGCTCGCGGTTTGACTAATATTGAACAAGACCCATCCAAAGGCTGTCAGTAATGCGATAATTAATATTTAACGTTGTTAAACACTTTGGGAAATGGTAAAACGAGAAATAGACACGCTTCTCCCAAGTGGAACAACGGGAAATTGGCTCGCGTGTCCCCTTTACCCTTTTCATGAAAAGTTATATGGCTGCTGAAGATAGCGATACTGGAATAAAGATTTACCTGCGTGAGATCGGGCAAATCCCGCTCCTCACTCCCGACCAGGAGATCGAGCTCGCTGCGAAGATCAAGAAAGGCGACCGCGAGGCGCGCGCCCTCATGATCCGGTCCAATTTGCGCCTGGTCGTCAAAATTGCCCACGATTACGCGAACCTCGGGCTGCCGCTTCTCGATCTCATCTCCGAAGGCAACATCGGCCTGATGAAGGCTGTCGAACGTTTCGACCCTGCCAAGGGCGGCAAACTGAGCACGTATGCGGCCTGGTGGATCAAGCAGTCGATCAAGCGCGCCCTGGCGAACCAGAGCAAGACGATCCGGTTGCCGGTCCATTTGGTGGACAAAATTTCCAAGATGCGCCGGGTTTCGCTCCAGATGAGCGAGGAGCTTGGCCGCGAACCGACGGATGACGAGCTCGGCGAAGAAATCGGCATCGCGAGCGGGAAAGTGTCCCAGCTCAAGACCGTCTCGATCCGGCCCGCTTCCCTCGAC
>JBAPMH010000094.1:0-15550 GCA_049278515.1 Chthoniobacterales bacterium | reverse complement strand
CGCTTCGGTGAACTCGCGAGCAGCAAAACACCAGACCACCACTTTCTTTTTCGCGAGATAACCAGGGTCCTTCACGCTCCGTCGATAGAGATTGATCCGGACCGGCGTCGCCCCCGACCCGCTCGTACCGATGAGGTCCGGCGCGATCCCGAGCTGCAACGCCAGTTGATCCACGAGTCCCGCGCGGACCGGCAGGAACTCGCGATCGTGATAAACCAGCGTGTGACTGTCGCCGAGCAACAGGAGCGGGCTGTTTACGTCGTCCTGAACAGCGGCGCCCGTCCCCTTCTCGCTTACGCTTTGGACCGCTATTTTCTCCGGCAGCGCCTTGCGTCCGTCCTTCGCGACTAGGGAGACCAGGTCGCCTTCGCGCTCAGCTTCCTTCCATTCGGCGACGTATTCCTTTGCTGTTGCGGGCTTCTGGATTTTCCCCCGCACCTTTTCAGCAATCCTCTGCGCCGCAAGCACGCAACCGATCCCCGACCAATGAGTGTCCGTCTTACAGAAGACCGGTCCGTGTTCCGTCTCTCGATTCCCGATAAAGAGCGACGTTAGATCGAGCACATCGACGCCAGCGTTGCGCAACTCATCGTAAAAGGCCTCAAGAGTATCTTGGAGCGGGATTTTCCTGGCGACGGACGGGAGAAAAGCTTTGTCTGAATAAATCAAAGCTTTGGGCGGCACGGGCACGACCACCAGGTCAATCCCGCGCGCTTTGAGTTGCTGATGGAAATCCACAATGGCGGGAAGCGGATCGGCTAATTCCAGCTTATGTGCGTGGCTCACCCGCGCCGCGTCGTTGCCCCAAAATCGGCCAACGAAAAACAGTCGCAGTTCGGCAGTAAAAAAAAGCCATCCATCCTGTCCGGCCACAGCCGCTGTCCGCTCTTTCTCCAGCTTTTGAACCGAATTTCGGAGTTCAGTGACGAAATCCTGCCCGACGACGCGACTCGCCACTGCGACCAGAAAGAGAACAGCGAAGAAAAATCTCATTGGAGTTGGAAGTCGGTAGCGATAATACGCATTCTTTCAACTGGGCTCGCTGTTTTTTGTTCTCAGGGAGCCAAATGCATTCGGGGACCGCGTGGTTTTTAGTTCGCACATTTTTGTTTATTACTTCCTGCCGCTCGCGCTGCTGGGTTATTACGCCCTCGCCCGCGCTCCGCAGCGCTGGCGAAATTTCTGGCTCATTCTGACTGGCTACACCTTCTACGGCTGGGCCGAGCCACGCTTCATGCCGCTCATGTTCGCGACAACATTCGTGGACTGGCTGGTGAGTTTGATCATCGCGCACGACACCTGGCGCTTCTGGCGTGTTCTCCACAAACCGGTGCATCAATTATCGCGCAGCACTCCGAGAACCCGCACCCAACGCCACGCCATTCTGATCTCGGTCCTGCTCAATCTCACCACCCTTGGCTTCTTCAAATACTTCAATTTTGGAATCGAAAGTTACAACAGTCTCATCCAGGCGTTCGGTCTGGAGCACGCGCAATTCGACACTTTCTTCCGCGTCGTTCTGCCGCTCGGGATCAGCTTCTACACTTTTCAGGCGCTGAGCTACACGATCGATGTCTACCGCGGCGAAGCCGAAGCGATGGCGAACTTCATCGATTTTTCCTGCTTCGTTTCCATGTTCCCGCACCTCGTCGCGGGGCCGATCCTGAAGTTTTCGTTTCTAGCCGAGCAGCTCAAGCATCGCGTTCTGACCTCGGACAAATTTGCCCGCGGCGTCGCCTTCTTCATGCTGGGGCTCGCCAAAAAAATCCTGCTGGCCAATCCCTGCGGCAAGATCGCCGATGTCGCTTTCGACGCCGGCTCGATCGGCACGCTCGATGCCTGGTTCGGCTCCCTCGGCTACGCGTTCCAGATCTACTTCGACTTCAGTGGTTACTCCGACATGGCAATCGGTCTCGGCCTGTTGTTCGGCTTTGTTTTCGCGAAGAACTTTGATTCGCCCTACTGCTCGGAATCGATCACGGACTTCTGGCGGCGCTGGCACATCTCGCTTTCGACCTGGCTGCGCGAATATCTTTACGTCCCGCTCGGTGGAAACCGCCGCGGAACCCGGCGCACCTATTTCAACCTCGTCCTGACGATGCTGCTGGGTGGGCTCTGGCACGGCGCCTCCTGGAATTTCGTCATCTGGGGTGGGCTCCACGGGGGGATGCTCGCCTTTGAGCGAAGCCAGGGCCGTGAGGGTTTTTATCACAATCTTCCCCGGCTGTTTCGAATCGCTTTCACCTTCCTCATTGTGCTGCTCGGCTGGGTTTTCTTTCGCGCCTCCGATCTCCCACGCGCCCTGCAATATCTCGCCAGCATGTTTGGGTTCGGCCAGCCCCAGGCGGGGGCGGCTTTGCTGAGCGGAATTCTTTACAAGCCGTATTACCTGCTCTCGATCGGCATTGCGGCCCTCGTCGTCTGGGCGGGAAGGCAGACCTGGGATTGGACGCAAAACATGAGCCTGCCCAAGACCGCCCTTTGTTTCGCGCTCGGCTGGCTCGCCCTGGTCGTCCTGGCCACCCAGGAATACAACCCGTTTATCTACTTCATTTTCTAGGAAACCGAACGTGGCGGAGCAAAAAGACATTCCAGTTGGACACGACGAGCCTCTGAAGCCGACGCATTCCCTTCCGCGCTACAGCGAGCCGACACCCGAAACGCACCGAAAACTTTCGCGCGAATCCGAGGCGGAGATTGCCCTGAAGCATACCCGGTTCACCGCCGGTTCGCGGTCTGTTCTCATCGTGCTATTTCTCTTCACAATCCTGACGGTCCCCGCGGTCCAGTTCGCGGTCGAACTGCGCGGACCGCCGGAGGGCCACCTCGGGACCTTCAACATTTACCGCGCCTATCCCGCCTGGACGAAAATCCGGGCGGTCCGGAGCGCGAAGGATCTTTGGCATTTGCTCCCGCACGCGGCGGATTTGAAGTCGGCCGAGAAAGAACTGGAGACCGCATCGGTCGTTTCCGAATGGCTCCTGCCACGCGTCCAGCGCGCGTTGCTGAAGCTTGGCGTCGGCAACGAACAGGTTTACCTCGGCCGCGACGGCTGGCTCTTCTACCGGCCCGATGTCGATTACGTGACCGGGCCACCGTTCCTCGCACCGAAGGTCATGACGCAACGCGCTCACGCTGCCGCGGTTCAACCGGACGCCGTGAAAGCGATTGTCGCCTTTCGGGATCAGCTCGCCGCGCGCGGCACTGATCTCACGATTGTGCCCGTGCCGAGCAAAGCAACCATTCATCCGGAAGAGCTCACCGCGCGCGCCGCTCCCGAGCAGGAGTTGCAGAATGCCTCATTTGAAGAATTCCGGAAGCGCGTGACGAATGCCGGCGTCCACGTGGTGGATCCAGCGATCATCATGATGGCCGTGAAAAGGGGCACCGAACATTTGCCGCAATATCTCGCCACTGACACGCACTGGACGCCCGCAGCGATGCAATACGTCGCGAAGATGATGATGTTTTCGGCCGCCCCTCGACTTCCGCCAGGTCAGACGCACGGCACCGTCCCGACGCCGAAAGAGATCGTTGGGAAAGGAGATCTCGTGAGAATGTTGAAACTGCCCGATCAACAACGCCTCTATCCACCTGAGAAAGTGATGATCGAGCAGGTTATGGTGAATAACCAGTTCTGGCGGCCCTCGCCCGATGCCGATGTGCTCCTGCTCGGCGACAGCTTCTCAAATATCTTCTCGCTCGCGGCTTTGGGCTGGGGTGAATCGGCCGGCCTGGCGGAGCATTTCAGCGCCAAGCTCGGGGGCCGCCCGGTCGATTGCATCCTGCGCAACAGCGATGGCGCCTTTGCCACCCGGGAAATTCTGAGCCACGAACTGGCCCGCGGCAAAGATCGACTCGCCGGAAAGAAATTGGTGATTTGGGAGTTTGCGGCTCGCGAGCTGGCCTTCGGCGATTGGAAAATGCTCGACATGAAACTCGGGCAACCGATGCCGGCAAAATTCTTCGTTCCGAAAGAAGGCGAGCAAGTGACGGCGAGCGGAACAGTCGAAGCAATTTCAGCGGTGCCGCATCCCGGTTCAGTTCCCTATCGCGATCACGTCCTGGCTCTTCATCTGACGGATCTTGTGATCGAGGGCCAGACTGCGAGTGGCGACCTGGAATCTCTTGTCTACGCCGAGAGCATGCATGACGACGTCCTGACCCCGGCGGCCAGTTTGAGAATAGGCGATCGGATCACTCTGCGCCTGCGCCGGTGGGCCGATGTGTCCGAAAAATACGAAAAGATAAACCGCAGCGAAATCGACGATCCCGCCGTGCAACTCGAAGAGCCTTGTTGGGGCGACGCCATCAAATGAGCTTCTCCTTCAAGGCGTATGGAGCCGGCCTGTCCTCAGGCCGGAAGGATGCCGGATGGCTTGTGAGTCCACGCGGGCCAGCCTAAGCTCGTCTGGGACGACGAACTGGAGAAGGACTTTTCCCCAAGTGGGAAGCATTCGGCGACCGTGGAGAAGATCGACGCGGAAATCGATGCGGGAAACTGCATGCCCATGCCGTGAAGTTTCCATGCGCTCCCCTCGGTCCGCGTCGCAGGCAACCTTCGGATTGAGACTCGTCGTTCCAAACGGAAAACCGGCATTGAAAGGCTTACTGCGGCAGCTTCGCGAAGACTTGAATAATGTGATCGAGGAGGCCTTGAGCATTAGCCTCATCTTTGGCCGCACGGCCTTGGTAGTGCTTAGAGTCCCGCAAGGCCGCCTCAGCGTAAGCTCGCGCCCGGAGAAGGCTGGCGCGCTGCCGTGTCGGCTCGTCTTCGTTTTCTGCTGCCTGAACATACATGAGGGCCATGTTGAAACGTGTTTGGCCGGCTTTGAAATGGTTGTCGGCCTCTTCAAAATACAGCGCGGCTTGCTCGTAGTGCTTGCGAGCGTTATCGAGTTCGCCGAATTCTTGATAGAGATTACCCAGTTGGCCGTGCTTGGGAGCGAGGCTAGTCAAGGCGTTCTTCGGACACAGTCGCAGCCCTTGAAGGTAGTGCGTTTCCGCTGCTTGGGCGTGTCGCAGCAGTATGTCTACCGGCTCGTCGCGCTGACGGGCCTCGGTAAGGCGCTCGTGATGCACGACGCCGATTTGACTGATGCTCTTGGCATGACTCAAGGCGTCGTTCGGTGGAAACAAATCCAAGCTACGTCGGTAGGCGGCCTCTGCGGCGTCGAGATTGCGGATGGCGGGGATATCTTTGAAGGAATGACCGAGGTCGAACTCCGTGATCGCTTCAAATGCTCTATTACCAACGCGCCGAAATATGCGGGCGGCCTCTTGAAAATGTTCGACGCAATCAGCTTCGCCTGCCTCCCGGCGAATTTGTCCAAGTGTTCCAAGCGACTTCGCGAGGGTTTGCAGCCAGTTGTTCTGGTCGCCGTCGAGCGGCGCGTCCACAGGCAGAGCCAAGGCAGCCGCAGCTTGGTGTCGATCGAATCGAACACATTTTTCCTGAAGTGCTGCGGCTCTAGCGAGGTCGAACTCATGGTCCTTCGCTAAAGCGACGCGGTATTCCATGACCACACTGTATTGGTCTTCACGACCCGGGATGGGTTCGTTGTCGGCAGTGCAGAAGTCAAAACGGATTTCCTCGACCAGTCTCGCCCATTCCGACATCCGGCCTTGATAGTCGTAAAGGCTATTCAGGCCCTGCATGCAGGAAACAATCGGCAACCACCACTCGTTCCGTCGGGCGAGACGGCGGGCGTGGAGCAGGTTGGGTTCCTCCAGTTCCAGAAAAGCTATGACGCCTCGGTTGCCTCCGTAGAATTGCCTGTGGTAGTAGTTTCCCAATGCGCCGACGGCTACGACCCAGGCGTTGAGAGCATCTTGAGCGGTGGAACGGCCGGCTTGCCCGTCGTAGTGGCGGGCGAAGAGTTGGCGGAGGAACCACGGCAGCGCGGGATGAATGGTGAACCACGTCGCGTCGAGATGCGTCAAGAGACCGGTGTCTTTGGCGCGTTCGAGCAAGCCGGCGAGATACTCTTTGCTCAGGCCTTTCAACTCCGCCAGGGCGCGCTCGCCGACTTCGCCCATGAAGTGAAGGGCATCAACATCTACGGTGCCTTGGAAGAGGTGAAGTAGGGCGATAACGGGGAGTTCATCGTCCTTGAACGCATGGCGGAAGCCGTAGTCGAGCGAGGCGCCGAGGGATTTGTCGCGGCCGTGTTTTTCGTCGGCGTCCTCGATCCTTTGCTCGCCGCTGCGGATGGCGTCGACGAAGGCCGCAATACGCTGCTTGCCGCGTAGACTTGCTTTGACCGCCTGGCCGACCAGTACACGGAGCGTGAGCGGATTGCCGGCGCAGTAGTCGAGCAGCGGCTGCCAGTCGGCAATCTCCGAACGCTGTAGATTCTTATCTTCACCGAGTTTGAGCGCGAGTTTGGCGGCGTCGGAGTTCCTCATGCGCGGCATGGCGATGCGATGTGGTATGCCGCCGAGCCAGGAATGTTCGTCGCGGCGGGAGGTGAGAAGGATTTTGACGTGGCTCACGTTGTCGAGCTTGATCTGCATGAGGAAGTCGCGAAGATCGTTCTGCTCCGCGTCGGCCCACTGCGACTCCGTCCCCTCCGGGAATCCAGCCACGGATTCGATGTTGTCCCAAATCCACAAAATCGGAACGAGACGAAGGAGCTGGAGGACAAGCTGGCGGCGCTCCCCTGGGTCGTTAATGGCGCTCCAGTGGATGTTTTTAGCGGCGAGCATTTCCGAGAATGGCTGGCCGATTTGGTTGAGCAGGTCGCTTAAGTCGGTGTGGCTCTCGAACGAGGCGAGGAGGACGCGCGGTTGTTCACCAAGCCCGCCGGTAACCGCATACCAGCGGGCGAACTCGACGGCGGTAGAGCTTTTCCCCTGTCCAGCGTAAGCGTGTAGAAGCACCACGCGATGGCTGTCGAAGGCGCGGTCGAGGGTGAGAATAGTTTCGTCTCGCCCGACAAAACCTTCTTCCGGGACATAGCGCAGCAGAGCCTGGTTACTTTGGATGGGATCAAGTTCTGGTTGTCCGCGCAGTGCAGCGGTGGGCGCGGCCGTGAGAAACTCGATGGGAGCGGCTTCGTAGGCGACTGGAACGAACCAGTCCTGAAGTGGGCGGGGCTGGAGGCCGACCCAGCGATCGGGATTAAGTCGAAGATGTTTGCGTCCATCGGTCGCCGCCTGACCAAAGCCGCGTCCCTTGGCCAGCGCGGCGTAGAGCTGGCCAATGTATTGCGCGGCGGTGACGACATAGACGCTGTAGCGCATGCCGAGCACGGCGGGTATGCCCTGGTCAGTAACCGCTTGCGCGAGCGAGCCGATGGCGCGGACTTCGTCGTGGACGCTCGGTGCTATCTTGGGCGTAACTGCGGCTTCGTGCATTGCCGACTGGCAGGCATTGAGGACGAGGACGGGCACGCCGTTGTCGTGAAGAAGCTGCCCGAGCGTCTGGCCGTCGACCGGTCGCATTTTGTCTTCGCTGGGATGTTCGAAAAGTAGATAGCCGTGCGTACCGGATTCTCCTCCGCCGAGAGCGACGCTTGATAGTGCCGCAGCCCAATCGGCGAGTTTGGATTTGCTCAAGTCCGCGTAAACGCCGTGGCCGTCAAAGTGGACGATGTGATACGGCCGGCCCGCTTGCTTGGCGTCGGCGAGTTCTTTCTGGAGTCGCTCGAAGGTGGGCGGGCGGAGGGCCTTGATTTCGAACCGAGTGCGGTCCTGACCGAGGTCTTGCAGGAGGCGATTGGCCACGGCACGCAGTTCGACGTCTTCTGCTCCGCTGGGGCGGCACGCTATGTAGAGGAGCCGGATCCGGCCATCCTGCGCCGGTGGAACGGCGACGAAGCTGATGTTGGGATTCGACTGAACACGCACGAACGATTTCACCCGCAGCGAAATGGGAGAGTCCATTTCCGGGTCACGCATCAACTCCCATGGAATGGAGGCGGCTTCCGCCACGCCGGTGGTGATCTCTACACGCAGATCGGCGAGGTCGTTGCGGATGGAAAACCAGAGGGCCTGGGTGCGTTGGTTGGCCGCGAGGACTTTGGTGTAAAGCTCTTCGCCACGTGCCACCATCAGCGCCTCCACCTGCTGGACGGTGACCGCTTCGACGACATCGGCGTGCTGCAGGTAGTCTTCGAGATACCAGCGAAGCTCTTCCTGTTCCTGCTCAAAAAGCGCGAACTGAATGATTGCCTCGGCTTCCATCTCGGGCGCGCCCACTCGCTCTAGGGTTAGACGGATGGGGTAGTTGCCACCCTGCGGAGCGTCCTGGCGGATGTGGAGTCTCGTCATGGAAAGGACAAAAGGGGGGTAGGGAACATGAAATCAGTTTTTAGGAGGGTAAGCTCTCGGGAAAAGAAAGGAACTGTTTTCATCAACCAACGTCGGAATCGATATTCACAGGCGCTACAAAAGTCGGCGCCCCTCGCATGCAATCGGTCCCGGCGCTGCGCAAGGCGAAAGCCACCAGCGCTCCAATTTGCATTTTAGGCGGCGTTGTGCTCAATAAGAGGCCGCTCGTCCGGCTTTGCGCGGGACTGACCGCCAAGCGTCCGAACTTACAACCTCATCGCCATGTTTTTCTCTCTCCTTCTCGCTCAAGCTCCGGCCCCCTCATCGCCCGGTGCGGGTTCGGGCCTGATCAGCATGCTCCCGTTCGTCTTCATCTTCGTCATCATGTATTACGTGATGCTGCGGCCCCAAATGCGCCGGCAAAAAGAACAGGCTAAACTCGTCTCGTCTCTAAAAACCGGCGACCGCGTCGTGACCACATCGGGCATTCACGGACTGATTTCCAATGTGAAGGAAACCACCGTGACTGTGAAGGTGGCGGACAACGTGAAGCTGGAGATGGAAAAAACCTCCGTAACCAATGTCCTCAAGACAAACGACGCCAAAACGCCGTAATTAGTCACCTCCCGAAATGCAAATGAGTCCTGGAATCATGTTTTTCGTCGAGCTCGTGTGGCTCGGGCTTTTCGGCTGGTATTTTGCGACCGACTACGGCACGCGGAAAAGGGTCCTGGCCTTCGTGCTCGTCTTCATCGCGGTCGCGCTCAGCTTCGTGATGATTTATCCGCCGGAGAAAAAAATCCAGCTCGGTCTCGATATCAAGGGCGGCACCTCGTTCCTGATCAAACTCCAGAGCACGGCTGAAAAGGAAGTCACTCCCGCGCTCCTCGACCAGGCGGTGGAAGTCATTCGCAAGCGCGTCGACAAATTTGGAGCGAGCGAACCGATCATCAGCCCGGTCGGCAAGGACCGGATCCTGGTCCAGATCCCGGGCTTGGACACGGAGCGGATCCAGGAGGCGCGCCAACAGCTCTCCCAGGTGGCGAAGCTCGAATTCCGGCTGGTTTATCCAGACGGTGGCGACCGATTGCGGGCGATCGACGCCGGCACGGACGTCATTCCGCCAGAATACAAAATCGAGACGCACACGCCCCACGCGGAGCCAGGAAAGAAAGTTGAGCCCGAGCGGTTGCTCGTGAAGAAAAAGGCCGATCTAGGCGGCGAGCATGTGAGCAGCTCGAACGCCTACTACGGGAACGAAGGCTGGGGCGTCAGCCTGCACTTCGACAGCGAAGGCGGGACCATCTTCGGCAACATCACCGAGAAATCGAAGGGCTATCGCTTCGCCATTGTTTTGGACGGGGCCATTCAGTCGGCGCCGGTGATCCGCGACGCGATCTATGGCGGCAACGCCCAGATCACCGGGCGGTTTTCGGAACAGGAAGCCCGGGGGCTCGCGAGCGTGCTCGAGAATCCGCTGCAGACGCCCGTCAGCATCGAAGAGGAACGCAGCGTCTCCCCCACTCTTGGTCTCGACTCGATTCGCGCCAGCATTTTCGCGGGTCTGCTGGGCCTCGCGATCACGCTGGTTTGCGTCCTTCTGTATTACCGGTTCGTGGGCGTGATCGCCTGTCTCGCCCTGCTCGTTAACATCGTCTTGCTCATCGGCTCTTTTCAGCTCATCCCGGGTGGCGTCGTCCTAACCCTGCCGGGTATCGCCGGCATTATTCTGACCATTGGCCTGGCGGTGGATGCGAGCGTCTTGATTTACGAACGACTGCGCGAGGAATTGGCGCTGGGCAAATCCCTCAAGGTCGCCATCCAGGCTGCCTATCAAAAGGCGTTTAGCTCGATCTTCGACGCCAACGTCACCACCCTGATCACTGCCATCATCCTCTTCTGGAAGGCGAGCGGTCCCGTGCGGGGATTCGCTATTGCTCTTTGCCTCGGCATTCTCGCCTCGCTTTTCACGGCCCTCATCGTCGGGCGCAATATCCTGGGCTGGTTTGTCGATAACGATCGGGTGAAAAAAGTTTCGATGCTGCACCTCATTTCATCGCAGCACATCAACTTCCTCGGCAAGGGATTGCCCGCGGTTCTCTGCTCTCTCGCCCTCATTATCGCCGGCGCCGGGTCGTTTTACCTCAAGGGCGAGAAGAACTTCGGCGTCGATTTCAAAGGAGGCGATCTCCTCACCCTGAGTTCGCCCAAGGCGATCGATATTGGGCAGGTCCGGCATGTCCTGGAAGAAATGAAATATGGCGATGCGCCCATCCAGGAATCCGCCCAGGGCGGAAAATACTACATCACCATCCGAACCCCGCTCCACACGAGCGACACGGTCGAGCAAAAGGTGATGCAAGCCATTCCGGATTCGCAGTTCAAAATTGAAGGAGCCGAACGCGTCGGCGCGCTTGTCGGAGGCGAATTGGCCAGGAATTCCGTCATCGCCCTCGGTCTCGGTATCCTCGGCATCTTGATTTTCGTGACCTTCCGATTCGAGCTCTCCTTTGCCGTCGGCGCGATTGTGGCCTTGTTGCACGACGTGATCATCACAGTCGGTGTGTTTTCGCTCCTGAACCGGGAGCTCACCCTGACCATGGTTGGCGCCATCCTGACGATCGCGGGTTATTCCATTAACGATACCATCGTCGTTTACGATCGGATTCGCGAAGGACTCGCCAGCAGCAAGCGAGGCTCGATTGAGCAGATCATGAACGACAGCATCAACCAGACGTTGAGCCGCACCATTCTCACCAGCACCGTAACGCTGATCCCAATTGTCTGTCTGTTCTTCCTCGGGGGCGCGGTTCTGCGCGACTTCGCGCTGGCCATTATCGTCGGCGTAGTGGTCGGAACCTACTCATCGATCTTTATCGCTTCGCCGATTGTTTTGTGGTGGACCCGGGCGCGGGGAGGAAGTGCCTCATCGCTTCGCCGGGAAATTACGCAGAAAGCTGCAGCCGCAACGGGCCGAACGGTTTAGGCATAGAGTCGGGCGAATATTGTTGGGATTTCAGTCGCGTTAATTGCATCTTGCGGGTTGTTTGGCTCAAATGCCCGCCTGCGGCCGGTAAAGACGATCACCGACCGAGAGTCAATCGTCGACTCTGATCCCGTTGAGGCCAGTTCCCTTCGCAGACAATTTATCGCGCTGATGCCTCAGTTCGTCCAATCTTGGGCCATGCCCCCACAAAACTCTGACCTTGCGGGGTTGATCAGCAGATCACATCTCTAGGAGAAGCAAATCACCGAGAGAGCGGCGGAAACATGCGTCTTTTTTCAAATAGGGAGTCAATCGGTCGTGGCGAGGTTTCGATCCTCGCCATTGTAGAGACGCTCCTCGCGATTACGTCTGTATTCTTTCTTTCCCTCCACTTCAATACCTTGCGGTGGCTCGCGGTTGCCATGTTTGTCTCGCCTCTTCTGCTGTTACGCACGAATGAGTCTACTCAGATCGGAATTGTGTGGTTCAAAGCATGGGCGGACTATATGGGCCAACGGATCGCGCGCCGACCTCTTGGCTTTTTGACATTCGTTGCGAAGGTCGGTCTCTTCGTTGTTGGTACCGGCTTGGCGGCGTTCCTAATTCGGACGTCTGCCACGGCCTATGCTCTCCTTCGAACCCCAAGCTCAGCGTTACGAGCTATCCCGACAAATTGGGTGCGCACAACGCTCTCGCTAGACTCACATTTTCCGCCTGAACTAATCCCCGATCATCCGCACGCGACGTTTGGAGTGGTTATCCAAGGTTTAAAAAAACCCGGAGGATCGCGTTTCGTCAGCAGTCTCTTACTACCTTTATACGTTCCTGCGCTTCTTTACCGCTGGTCTCTGAAAGCCAAATCCATCATTTACGCTCCGCTGGTCTTTGTGGCGCACGCAACGTTCAGCGAACACGCGGGGCTTCGAACCAGGCTCGAGCTCATCAAGCGCGGAGACCTAAGCCGCATTCGTGTTTGGTACGGTATCATCGCCATCGCCGCTTTCCTCGTGAAGCTGATGCTGATGATGAACTTCCCGGGCTTTGCGGATTGGTGGAATGGGCATCCGGTTTCACGCTTTCTCGCGCTCTATGTCGCCCCGGCGGAAATCCCAAAGTGGCAGCTCGCTGAGTTCGCGAACTCCGTGCTGGCAATCGGTGCCATGCTTTTCGCACGGAGCGCGCTGCTCCGTTACGAGTTGCAGCATCCGTGGCCCGAAACTCCGGTAAAGCGCCTCCTCGGGTTTGTCAGCGGCCTGCGGTGGATCCTGGCGCTCTACGCAATCCTTTGCACTGGTTACATTACTATGCGGGCAGCACAGCATTGGCACTGGCCGGCGCTTGGCGAGCGATGGCTGCCATGGTAGCAACGATTTCTAGTCAGGCGCATTAATGAATTTTTGAAATTGAGAGATAAAGTTGAATTACCACCGGGAAATCTCTGGTGAAAAAAAAGAAAACAACATCTAAGCGTCAATGCCGTGGAGGAGCCACGCCGCCAATCAACAAAATGAGTCTTGATCCGCAATCGGAGATATCCTGGCGATCCATGCGACGCCTCATTCGCCAAAGTTTCTCCCAAAATGATGGCGTTCCGAAAGTTGATTCGGAAGACGAAGCGTGGATGGCTGACTGGATCGCTCAATCTTATTTCTTGGCCCTTCGAAAAGCGGTGCCCGACCAGCCGGAGGAACCTGTGCTTTACGGGATTCCGCTCAATCGGTCGGAACGAATATTATTCGCTCACATAGAGAGATTGAATGAGATGCTATGCCAACTGGCGCGAGCCGCGCGCTGGCATGCTTGTCAGATACTGTGGGACCAAGCCGTAAAGTTGACTAATACGTTCACTGAAGTTGCGATGACGTATCCCGAGCCATTCAGGAGCAGAGCGCGATTGGCGCTAGCAATGCCGTCGCTACGCGTTCCTCCAACTTCGCGGAAATCGAGAAACGGTAGAGTAAAATGGACCGATCCATTTCTTGAAAATGCTCCGAAAATTGCTGAGGCGATAGAACTTTCAGTAGACACAGTCGGCGCCAAGCTATCCGACAACCGAGGTCGACTCGGTGCGCTCTGCGCGCATCTCGTAGCTGAATGCGTTCACGAAATTAGACGAGCCCGAGCGCTCTGGACACATTTCTTCACGCCGTATGGACGAGAAGTCGTTTGGCCGACACGAGAGCAGCTCGCGCCCTTTCGAGGCAAAACAACAGACGAACTGTTGGCAAGCATCAGGCCGGGTCGAGCTGAGGCACCGAACGACGAAATGGAAAAGCACCTGCGTTTTTTCTGTTTGCTATCCGAGTGCGGAGTGGAACGACTTGACTTCCTCCTTTTGAAAGACCTGACCCGCCATGAAGCAGGTCAATGGTGGAAGAATGCCATCGAGAAAATAGTTGAACGAAGATTCCCCGCACTGATGCGCCTACCTGTTTGGAGGGATGAGCTCAAGAAAGTCTCAAGCGGCACAAATGCGGATATGCGCAAGGAACTTAAGGACTACTGCCGGGACAAGGTCAAGCAATTTGCATAGCCTTTTGCGCCCGCAGGGGCCTAGCCCGCAGGCGAGGTAAATAAAGACCTCAAAGGATCGAGAATTCTGTTTGACGTTCCATTTGAACAATGAAAGTCACGCTAGCAGATGCCGCCGTTCACCTACGAAGTCTCTATCGCTGCGAGTGCCACCGAGGACCTGAAGGCACTCCCGGTGAATCTTTTCGACACGATCACGCGCCGAATCAACGGCTTGAAGGATGGTATTCCGGGCAGTGTGAAGCGGCTGGCGAACTTTGGCTTCGACTGCCGTTTGCGCGTGGGCGATTACCGGATTCTATTTGACGTGCGGGGCGCTCAAATTACGATCCGTCGCGTCCTACATCGCCGCCATGCCTACGCTTCACCACCCGGTCAGAAAAAAAGAAAGGGCGAACACTAAGTTTGAGGCGATTAAGAAAGCCCGGGCATTGGCGGGCGGGAAAGCGCCGCCTAAGAAAAAAGCGAGTCGATACGCCTCTGCGACGGGTAGTTTGTGCATTATTCGGGAAGATGCCATGGACGCACACATGATCCGCGAGGCGCGCGAAGCGGACAAAGGCAAGCGGCGTTTCACCGTGAACGAGCTGCGTGCACAACGCGGTTTAGCTCCGATCTAAATCCCGGTTCGCTACTTTGGTCGAGGTGCGCGGCGCGTCTAGCGCCGGCCAAGGAAGCGGAACGCATCTCGAGTGGGTTGATACACCGACAAGCTGCTCTCCCGAGGCGGGAAGGACGCCAGGCTCGCCAATCTAGGTTCTCTGGACCACGAATGGTAACATCCACGTCACAGGCACTTTAGTTACTGTTGTTGCAACCCAGCAGAGGTAAGGCGGATGGCAACCTCGGATCGAGCGGTCCGCAGCTCAAAAGCCCATAATCACGGAATTTGGCGAAAGTTATTCACAATAGTTGACGCCCGCCGTTCACCCGAGTAGGCTCGGCTTCACCGGTCAAACCGGCAGATTTTTTGAAGGGAGGAGACTACCATGCCAGAAGTAATTGTTCGTAAAGGAGAGCCAGTCGACCGCGCGCTCAAGCGTTTGAAGAACAAGCTTGATGCCGAAGGTATTCTGGAAGAAGTCCGCCGCCTGCGGGCGTTTGAGACGCCCAACCAAAAGACCCGCCGGAAGGCTAAAGCCAACGCCAAACGCGGACGGACTAAGTTCCGGTTCAATCCTTCCTAGGGCGCGATTCGGCGCATGGATTTGCAGAGGCGGCCCCGCAAACGCGGGACCGCTTTTTTGTTTCCTTGCAGGAGGAGTTAGTCGCACTCGCAAATGATCCGGAAACCGAGATCGTTGCAGGAATAATTCGGCACGTTCGAACCCCGGGCCGTTGCTCTTACACTCTTGAACCGGGACTTCCAGCTTCCACCCCGATAGACCCGCTTGGCGCCACTGGTCGGTCCGTGGGGATTTACTTTCGCCATCCCCCGATAGGGCTCGAAATAATCGAGACACCACTCCCAGACATTTCCCGCCAGGTCTTCGACCCCGAACGGACTCGCGCCGAACGGAAACGCTCCCACGGGTGAACTTTCCGGATATCCGTCATCGATTTCCCGATCGCTCCAGGCGAAAACGGTGTTGCGATCCGCGAAGTTCGCCAGGTCGCCCCGGTTTTCGTGATTTCCCCACGGATATTTGCGGCCATCAAGTCCCCGGGCCGCATACTCCCATTCAGCCTCCGAGGGCAATCGATATTTCTTCCGCTCCCGGGTGGAGAGCCACTGGCAATACTTGATCGCTTCCAGGC
>JBAPMH010000093.1:0-2220 GCA_049278515.1 Chthoniobacterales bacterium | reverse complement strand
CTACATTTTAGCCACTGCATTCAGTTCGGCTCGGCGTCTCGAGTACGGTGTATCCTCCGCTTGAGGAGACTTCAAGCCAAAGAAAAGGGACTCGCCGCAGTGAGTCCCTCTCCAATGTTAGTGACGGAACTTCCTAGTACCGGGTCGTCGTCTGCTCCACAGTGGTGCTTGGCACCGTGCTCTTCTTCACCGTCGTCTGCGACGTGGTGGTGGTGGTCGGCACTGGTTTTTCCACGACGGTGGTGCACGAAGTCAGAAGCACCGAAGCGACCACGAGCAATGGAGTAGTAATGATAAGTTTTTTCATAGTTGGAGTTGTTTCCTTCAAGGACGAATCGACGCAGGTCCCTCGGCCAGATGTATTTCGGGTGAAGATTTTTCGGAATTTCGAGTCCCTAGTCGTCGGGACGCGAGCGCAATTTTTTCGTCTTCGAACGACGCCGCTTCGATTCCAGGATGCGCTCCTTGAGCGCACGAGGCCGAGGCCTACGCTGGCGGCGGGTCTTTTCCCGGCGCGATATCTCCAAGCGCCGTTCCGCCAGGCGGCGGCGCTCGAGCGCTTCGGCCAGTCGCTCGCGCGCCAACTTTCGATTCTGCGCCTGGGAGCGCGAATCCTGGACGGTCACACTGATGCCGGTGGGCACGTGCCGCAGGGTAACCGCCGTCGAGACCTTGTTGACGTTCTGCCCGCCCGGGCCACCGGAGCGAGCAAACGTTTCCTCCAGGTCGGATTCGCGCAGCACGGAATTAGAGCGGCGGAATGTTCTCGCGACCGTGCCGGAAAACGCGCGCCATCCAGACCAGCTCGTTCAGGAATTTCGCCACGCGCCCGACATATTTTTCGTCTTTCAGTTTTCCCTCTTCATCAAACGCGTCGCGCACCTTGCTGAAATTCACGTCCGTAAAAGTTACGGCCAACCCCAGCTCGCGAACCACCGGCACCAACTGTTCGATCACCCGTGAGCCGCCAAAAGGCCCCGCCGACACGCCAACCAAACCAACCACTTTATGGATGTATTCCTCCAGGCACATGTCGAGCGCGTGCTTCAAGAGTCCCGGGTAGCCGTGATTATATTCCGGCGTCACGATCGCCAGCCCGTCCGCCCGCGTCATCTTCTTCGCGAACTCCGGGTCTTTCATCTCTTCACCGGCGTCGTCGAGAGTCATTTTAAGCTGCCGGACATCGATCACTTCCGTCTCGATCTCCGGCCGCTTCTTCATTTCGCTCAGGAGAAAATTCGCGACATGCTCGCTTTGGCGGCCCTGCCGGGCCGTCCCGAGAATGATGGGGATGTAGAGTGGTTTGTCTTCCATGGTCCTCGATTGGTTAGGCATTCCTGCCGGACTCGAGCCGGCACGGGCCGTTTAAGCCCAACGGATTTTAAGTCCGTTGTAAAACGAAGCAAACTTCAGGTAGTGGCTCATTTTGAATTACAGAAGGGCGATTACCTCGTCCAGACTCCAAACGTGGTCGGAAACGCCCGCTTCCATTGCTGGCGTGCAAGCCGCATGCTTGAGCGGTCCAGCATTGTCAACGAATATTTTTTGGGGGTCGAGAATGATTCCCGAGGAGGAACTATTGCTCGAAACCGCTGCCAAAGCGTTCGAGATTATTCCGTCGTATTTTGAGGAGGCCCAGCGACAGGCAATCGCGGCTGAGATCGCCAAACTTCTGCTTCAAGTAGGCCCTTCTGTACAAAAATCCGAACAAGTTCGTGAAATGCTCGAACGATATGCCGCTTTAGATAAAGCCTTTCCTTACCTATGAAGAGGGCAACTTCGTTATCGTATTCACAACGTAATTCAATCCCGCCGATACGCATGCCAGGGAGGTCTGGATCGTTCTTACCCGTTACTATGTTTTTGATTCCGACCATTTCCGTGTCTCGATCAATGTACTTGTGATATGTGTGCGAGTGACACAGCCCATCGCGGCAAAAAGTGATCAAGTCGGTAACGTCTTTGCATAGGGTGTTTGGCGACAGGTCATCACTCCACGCCAAGCGTGCTTGAGCTTTATCTGCAAACCAGCAGAGGTCTCTGAGGTTAATCAGAACCTCAGTAATCGCGCTCCAAAAAAGCGGATGGCAATCTTGAATCCTAGGCTGGAATAGCGCGGTACCGAGTATCTCGTTGATGCGAGCGCACTCATAATCCAGCCGCATGCTATCATGGAAATCCACGATGCCTTTATTTTTCAGCGCGGTTCCAGCGGGAAGC
>JBAPMH010000092.1:0-15146 GCA_049278515.1 Chthoniobacterales bacterium | reverse complement strand
CCCAGGCAGTGGGAGCGAAACGAAAAACTGGGCGATTGAGAACTGGATCGAACTCGGCGGCCTCCTTTTTTCAGCCGGTTACGCGCTCCTGGTGATCGCGGGCGAAGCTGACGACCAACGGGTGCGGACCCTGGAATCGGCCTGGAATGGAAAACCAGTTCGATTTGTGAAGCATCAGCCGCTTCCCCAGCTGGCAGGGCTGTTCGAAGGCGGCCTGTTTGTTGGACATGATAGCGGAATCTCTCACATCGCCGCCGCCGCCGGGGCGAGGTGTATTCTCCTCTTCGGCTGGACCGATCCAGCGATCTGGGCGCCGGCGAACAAGGACGTAACTGTGCTCCAGGCGCGGAATGGAAAACTCGACGAACTTGACGCCGTTTCTGTCTTCGCCGCCGTGAAGGTGAGCGCCGGATCGGAACAGGCTAGGAGCTGATCCGCATCGGCATCAAGACGTAGAGAAAGGGCGTCTGTATTTTCAGGACGCCGGGACTCATTTCATCGATGAGATCGAGGAAAACTTCGTCTTCTGTCAGGGCGCGCAGCGGCGCCATGAAAAATTCCGGATTGAATGCGATCGAGAAATCGCGCCCCTTGTAGACCACCGCCAATGATTCCTTCGCTTCGCCGACTTCCGGCGTGTTGGCGGTGATATCGATATTGTTCTTGGTAAAATTCAGCTTGATCGAATTCGACTTGTCGCTCGCGAGCAGGGAAACCCGGCGGAGCGAATTAAGAAACGTCTCTCGCTCGAGGGTGACGCGCTCCTTTGTCTCGGTGGGGATTACCTGTTTGTAGTTTGGATAATTCCCCTCGATCAATTTCGAAACGAGAAGCGTGTTATTCAAGTCGAACGCGATCTGCCCGCTGCCCACGCTCACCTTTACCTCGCCCTCATCCGTCAAAAGCCGGGACAGTTCCGTGACCGCCTTTGTCGGCACAATGATATCCGCTTCGTGGCTGCGCGGGAATTCCAGCTCAATGTCGACCATGGCAAGCCGCCGGCCATCCGTGGCGACCAGCGTCAGTTTGTTCTCCTTCAAGCTGAACAAAAGGCCGTTGAGGACGTAACGCGTCTCGTCCGTGGAAATGGCGTAGGAGGTCTTGCGCAGACCATCGCGCAAATCCTTCTGGCGAATCGTGACCACCTTGGCGCTGTCAAATTTCGGGAGGGGCGGAAACTCTTCTTCGGGCAGGCCGAGAATCTTGAAATAACTTTGCCCGCTGCGGATGGAGGCGGCATTTTTTCCGTCGACTTCGATCTGCACTTCGCTCGAGGGCAATTCGCGGATGATGGTGAAGAGACGCCGGGCTGGCAGGGTCGTGGCGCCTTCCTTTTCCACGTTCGCTTCGAACGCTCCGCGGACGCCCACGTCGAGGTCGGTCGTCGTCAGGTGGACCTCGCTACCCTTGGCCTGGAGGAGGACGTTCGAGAGAATCGGGAGAGTGGTGCGCGTGCTAACGACGTTCTGCACCTGCTGCAAACCTTCGAGCAGTTTTTCTTTGGTGGCGCTGAATTTCATGAAGGAGCGGAAAGCTAAGATGTAAGGCTTACGATTTTATTCGGCAACCGCAATCTCGTTTCCTCGGCGCGCGAGAAATTTCGCGGCTCCCTCAACGCTGGAGCGCGCTGTCGATGAATGAAATGGTTTGGCGAATGTTGTCCTGCTCCTGCATGCGCCGTTTCACCAGTTTGCAGGCGTGCAGGACGGTCCCGTGATCGCGTCCCCCGAACGCATCCCCGATTTCATTGAGCGATGCCTTGGTCAGCTCGCGGGCGAGATACATCGCGATCTGGCGCGGAAACGCGATATTAGCCGGGCGCCGCTTGCTCGTCATATCCGCAAGGCGGACATCGAAATGTTCCGCCACTCGCCGTTGAATTTGCTCAATCGTCACCGCGTGCCGCGCTTCCTCCTGGAGGATGTCCTTGAGCAAATGCTCCACCACGTCATTGGTGAGCGCCTTGCCACTGAGGGAGGCGAACGAAGCGACCCGCATGAGCGCGCCTTCGAGCCGGCGCACATTCGTCCGAATGCGGTTGGCCAGGAACTCGTAAACCTCATCGCGCAATTTGATCTGCAGGGTGTGCGCTTTTTTCCGGAGAATGGCCATGCGGGTTTCCACGTCCGGCGGCTGCAATTCCGCGGTCAATCCCCACTCGAAACGGGAGACCAGGCGATGCTCGAGATTTGCGATCTCGGATGGCGGCCGGTCGCTGGAGAGGACGATCTGCTTATGGCCGTCGAAGAGCGTGTTGAAGGTGTGGAAGAATTCCTCCTGCGAACGTTCTTTCCCTCCGAGAAACTGGATGTCATCGATCAGCAGGAGGTCGGCCTGGCGATATCGTTTCCGAAATTTGACCAGATTGTTGTGCTGGATCGCGTCGATGAATTCATTGATGAACACTTCGCTGGAAAGGTACATCACCTTCGCGTTCTTTTTGTTCATCCCGACATACTGGCCGATCGCCTGCATCAGGTGCGTCTTGCCGAGTCCCACGCCGCCGTAAATGAAAAGCGGGTTGTAGGTGCGTGCCGGAGTTTTGGCCACCGCCAGGCTCGCGGCATGCGCGATTTCGTTGTTCGGGCCGACCACGAACGATTCGAAGCTGTTGCGCGGATTCAGGCCCAGCGCACTGCTGGATTGTTTGGCGTCCCGTCCCGTGTCGCTCGCAAATTCCTTGGCCGAAATCTCCGCGACCTCGGCGTCCTCCTTCTTTATCGATCCATCGGCGCCGGCGGAAAAATTCACGACGCGAGGTGAGCCAAAAGCAGTAACAATCGCGGACTGCAAAGCGGCCATGTGATTACTCTCGATCCAAAACTGGTAGATATTGTTTGGGACTCGAAACGTCAGCGCCTCATCGGTGGCCTCGACGAGTTTTACGGCGGAAAACCAGCGCTTGAAAGTATCCGGGCTGACCTGCGGTTTGAGGGCAACCGACAGTTTCTGCCATAGCTGAGTATGCTTCTCGTCCATGCCGACTTGTTAACAGGGTTAAACAACCGGCTTTAGGCCGGGCGAAAGCGAAAGCTGCAAGGTAATTGATAACTTCATCGCGTGTTTTCCCGGAGGCGCGAGGGCGATCGACGCGGAGAAATCGGCGTTGAAATCGCGAAATACGAGGGAAAAAATGCTTGCAGACCGTTGTGTGACAACGAGGTGACGAAGGGGGAGGGCCGCTTCGACGCTGCTTTGGTTACTTGGGCGGGTGTCATAGTCATTCTAGTTCCTTATTATTGCCAAAACTGTTCACATCTTATTAACACCAGCGCTCTTTGCTCCCTGCCAGCGGCTTGAGATTAGAAACCGGCTTGAGAACCGACAAGAAAAAACCTGAACTTTATTTTTGTTCGCGAATCAAAAAAATCTTGACGAAAAATCCCAACTCGAAGAAGGCGGCGCGGACCATCCGAATGCGCGAGCGAAGTTGACCCAATCGTCCCGCTCGGGCAACGTTGCTGCCGGATTCGCCTTCTTTTCCCCGGGCGGCGCCGTTGAAATGTCTTCGTCCTTTTTCCGGAAAATCACGAACCGAGCAAGGCGCTCCTGCTGTTTTGCCGGGGCACTCGTGGCGCTCGTCATTTCGGCCGTTCCCGCCGGAGCGGCGGAAGACATCCCGCCGCCTTTCGGATTTCATTGGAAGGATTCGATGACGAAGCTCGAGCAGGTTCTCGTTGGGGCAAAAGCAAAAATCGTTACGCGCGAAAAAAAGGAGAAACGCGACGTCTGGACGGTCGAGGGCCTGGTCCAGCCCGGCCTGAAGCGAACGCTCTTCACCTTCCGGGACGGGTTTCTCGTGGAGGTGGAATTGCAATACGAATACCCGGATTGGACGATCGAGCGCTACAACGATCGGATGGGGGAAATCCGGCGCTATTTCGATGCGAAATTCGGGACGGGAAAGCTGGTTTCGCGTTCGCGCGACACCGATTCCGATGTGATCCAGACCCTGGTGGGATATCAGTGGATTGTCGGCGGAACGATGCTGGAGCTTTTCTATTTTTCCGCGCAACGCGACCAGATGGTTTTCCGGAGCATCACGGTCACCTACAAGGCGATCTGATGTCGAGGCGCTCGCCTCTACGGTAGTGTCCTAATTTAGGACACTACCGCCTCTACATCCCCCTCTGCGTCTCCTTTTGGAGGCGCTTGAGCTTGCTCGAAAGGCTTGCTTTCGCCGCCGAGCTCATCCGATCGATAAACAGGATCCCGTTGAGATGATCGGCCTCGTGCTGCAAAGCGCGGGAGAGCAAGCCGGAGGCGTCGATCCGAATTTTTTCGCCCTCCAGAGTTTCCGCTTCCAGTTCGACCGAAAGGGCGCGTTCGATTTCAGCAGTGATATCGGGAAAACTAAGGCAGCCTTCGGTTCCGGAATCTTTCTCTTCGCTCAAACGCAGGACCGGATTCAGCAGGACCAGCGGCATGGCCGCGGCCAGATCATCCACGACCGCGCCATTCAGCGTCATGGTGCTCGGACGATCCTCGACCTGCGATACGTCCAGGACCGTCAACTGGAGCGCCTGGCCCACTTGCTGGGCTGCGAGCCCAACCCCATTCGCGGCGTGCATCGTCTCGAGCATGTCCTCCGCGAGAGACCGAATCGGATCGTCCACCGTTTCAATCCGCTTCCCTTTCACCCGCAGGATCGGGTCGCCGTATTTCTTGATTTCCAATTTCATTTTTCACCGCGGGTGAAAGCCGGCAGGTTTTTCACTCCGGCAAGTTTCAAGGCATCCATGACCTTGATGATCGTCCCGAACGATGCCTTTTTGTCGGCCTGCAACGCGAGCGTGGCCTTGCGCGTGGCCGGCAAGTTCCGCACGGCTGTCTCCAGCTGGTCCGCTTCGATCACCTGTCCATCGAGCCGGATTTCATCAGTCTCATTCACGCTGACGATCGCGTGCTCCAGCTCGGAGGGGGCCTTCGTCGACGTCTTCGAATCCGGCAGATTGATCTGAACCTCCGGTTGGTCCTTTTTGAAAGTGGTCGAGACGACAAAGAAGATGAGCAAAATCGTCAGGATATCGACCAGCGAAACGATGATGATGGAAGGCGCCCGCCTTTTTCGGACTGCGATCTTCATGCCGGAACAATGATCTCCGGGCTCACGCGATAGGCGCCCGAGCCGGCGCCGGCGCGGTCGATCTCGAGGGTGGAGGCATTTCTTCGCGCGGGACGCGGCCGTAATAGATTTTCGCGATGAGGTCGGAGACGAGCGATTCCATTTCCACGGACATCACCTCCACTTTTTTCGAGAAGTAACTGAACCCGATCAGCGCGGGGACGGCGATAGACAAACCGAAGATGGTGCAATTGAGGGCCTCGGAAATACCAAGAGCGACGCCTTTGGTATCGGACCCCCCGCTCAGGCCGAGACCCGAGAAAACATGGACGAGGCCGGAGACGGTGCCGATCAGGCCAATGAGCGGCGCGATGCCGGTGACCACCTCCAGCACGATCAACCCTCGTTCGAGTCGCACCAGTTCGCGCCGGGCCCGGGTTTGGACCGACTCAATATTTTCCGAACGCGGCCAGCGGAGATGCTGCAACGCTGTCCGGACAACTCCAGCCAGGGAAGAGCTGTCGTCATTCACAATCCGAAGCAGCCGTTCGGGACTTCCTCCCGGCACCAGCCGTTCGATTTCGCTCTCGATCACCAGGGGAAGTACCTTTTTCTCGCGCAAGGTGAGCGCGGCCAGGACAATGGTCGTGACCGTGACGATCGAGCAAAGGAGAAGCGGCCACATGAAGAGGCCACCCTTGCTGAAAAAGGTCACCATGGTGTGAAGGGTGTCTGTCATTTGAAAAGGCGAATCCGTGCAATCATTAGTTGGCGTACAAGATAAACGTCAACTCCTCCTGCAAACCTTCCGATGGCAGGGTGCTCGCAACGTCGTCTGGAATTGGTGGCATCTTTAGCTCCTGGACCGATTGAAGACAGACGCTGGCGAAAGCTTCGTTGGCGGTGTTTTCCGCCACCCTCAGATTGGTCACGTGCCCCGACCGGTCAATCGTGAAGGTTAATCTCGTCGTTCCGATACTGATCAAATCGCGTCTCTGCGCCGTATGCTGATACCAGCGGGCGCCCACGGAATCGTACATTTGTTTCTGGTAGCGGCCGAGCGGCGTCCCGACTGTGTTCAAGGCGGAGGGGCCGCGATTTGAAATGCTTCCCGCGATCCGGGTTTCCTGCTTTTGGGCCCGATAATTGGAAGCGGGATTGTTCGGCTTCGGAGGCGGAGCCGGAGGCACGGTGACGGAAGGAGGCTCCGGAGGAGGCGAAGGTTCTGCTTCTTCAGGAGTGCTCTGTGGAGGCGGCGGTGTCGTCTTGAGCATCGCGAGTTGATCCGGCTGCGGGGTCGCGGCGGCGGCAGGACTCGGTGACGACTTTGGCGGCTCCGATGGTTTCGTTTGCGGAGTCAGGGCAGGTGACGGTTTCGAGTCGGGCGGCGCTTGTTGCGCCGGGGGCTGGGGCTGCACTCCCTGCGTCGGAAGCGAGTAGTCGTGCGTGTCGAGATTGAGATCAGGGCGTTCCTTTCCGTCCTGGCTCGGCAAGGGCAGATCTCCGCTCGGAGGAAGGTTGCTCGCGGCCAGGGAATTCGCATTCGATTGAAACGTCTGTTCCTTTGGCTGCTCCTTCGATTCCCGGGAGGGCTCGGTCTCGACGAATGCCGGATTCTTCGGGACGAGTGGCGGGGGCGGCTCGGACAAATCGACGAGGGTCAGCTCGGGGGGCGTTTCTTCCGGCGGAACAGTGGGCCCGAAGGCTCCCCCGAACGCAGCCAGTGAGTATCCGACGGCGAGGTGCAGGAAGAGCGAGATCAGGACCGCGATCGCGAGCTTCCGGCGCTCTTTCTTTTGGACCATCATTCAGGGAAACCAATCATATCTCAGATCGGACGCCTAACAACCTGGGGGCCGGCTTCACTTCGGACTTCCTCAAGCGGCGCTCGGCCTTTGCGCGCGTGATGAAAAAGATATTGTTGCGCGTAGCCGCCGTGCTCGCCGAAGTGATTGGCGCAAAATTCGCGGAGCTGCCGGGCCGTGATCTTCTTTCGCCGCGGAAAATACTGCTGCCTCAGGACCCGTTCGATCCAGACATCGATCGGAAACGCGCCCAGGCGCTCGTAGGCGAACAGCATTACGCAGTTCGCCACCTTCGCGCCGACGCCGGGTAATTCGCAGAGCCGCGCTCGCAATTCGTCGCCCGGCAATTCTCGCCACGCTTTCAGGTTCGCCTCCCCATTCGCGACTCGCCGCGCGGTCGCGAGCAAATTCTTTGCCCGATAGCCGAGCGCGCACTTCCGCAATTCCTCGTCAGAGCTCTTTGCCAGGCGATCAGGGCCGGGAAATGCAGATACATGAGTCCCGCATATCTCCTTTTGCGCTCCAAAGCGTTGTCGCAGCGCAAGCGAGATCTGGCGAATGTGGGCAACCTGTTTCATCGAAGAACAAATAAAAGTCGCCAGGCATTCCCATTCCGGCTGGCGAATGATGCGGAGTCCCCGGCAAAAATCGCGCGCCGCATTCATTCCAGGGTCATTTGGAAACGATCGGCAAATCTTCGTCAACGAATGATCGAGCGAGAAATATTGCGCGATAATCCGCTCCGTAACCCCGGCAAAATGAAGCCGGTCGCCGCGTTGCTCGACGTAAGCGGCCCGGTCGCCGATCGTCCCGACAAAACCGTCGCCTCTGCTTTCCCAATGAAAGACCTGCCCGGAATCGAGCGTTTTCTCCAGATCAAAATTGGGGGCTTCGATTGCAGTTAATCTCACGGCTCCTAATGACGAAGCACGAATGACGAATGTCGAAGGAATTCCCAAACCCGAATTGTTGTTTCGCGTTTCGGGCTGATTATTCCTTCGTCATTCGACATTCGTCATTCGTCATTTGATAAGTGTCCATGGACAGCCGCCTCGCCATCGATATTGGCGTTCTCCTCCTCTACTTCGTCGTCATCATTTTCATCGGCCTGCGGATGGGCCGGAAGGAGGACAACCTCGAAGATTTCGCCCTCGGCGGCCGCCGCATCCCCTGGTGGGCCGTGTTCGCTTCCCTCATCGCGGCCGAGACCAGCGCTGGCACTTTTTTCGGAACACCGGGCGAAGGATTCGCGCTCCGCAATTACACCTACCTCCAGCTCGCCTTCGGGACGATCATCGGCCGGATTCTCGTCAGCTACATTTTCATCAAGCCGTATTACGAGTACCGGGTCTTCTCGATTTACGAATACCTGACCGCGCGTTTCGGCGTGGGCAGCAAGAATGCGGCTTCCGCTGTTTTCATGATCACGCGTCTGCTCGCATCGGGGGCGCGGCTCTACGTGGCGGCCATCGCGCTCGCCCTGGCTTACGAAATGATTGCGGGCGCGCGCCCGAACCAGACCCAGACGCTTTGGATCTACATCAGCGCCACTATTGCCATCGTCATTCTCACGGCGATTTACACGACCATCGGCGGAATCAAGGCCGTCATCTGGACCGATTTGATTCAAGCTTCGATCATGATCGGAAGCGCGTTAATCGCGCTCGGGTTGCTGTATTCCGCCATTCCCGGCGGCTGGGACGAGATCGTGCAACGTCACGGCCCCTTTCAGGTGACCGACCTTTTCGCGACCGGTCTCGATCCGGCCCGGCATGGCTGGGACAAATGGAAAGGTATGTTCGAGACGGAGTACACGGTTTTTGCGATCCTCGGCGCAATCTTCATCACGATGGGCACCCACGGCACTGATCAGGACATGGTCCAGCGCATGTTGACCGCGCCGGACATTCGCCGGAGCCGTCGCTCTCTGATTCTATCCGGGCTCGCCGACATCCCGATTGCGTTCACTTTCCTCAGCATCGGGTTGTTGCTCTGGGTTTATTACCAGGCCCATCCCGATCCGACGCTGCCCAAGACGCCGAACGAGACGTTTTGCCATTTCATTCTTTATCAAATGCCGGTCGGCCTGCGCGGTTTGCTCCTCGCTGGAATTTTCGCGACGGCGATGGGCTCGCTCAGCACCGCGTTGAACGCGCTCGCCACCAGTTTTACCCGCGATTGGTACGAGCCCTACATCAACCCATCCGCCACCGACGAGCAAAGCCTGCGCGCCGTTCGTTGGGCCACCGTCTGGTTTTCGGTGCTGATGATTTTCGTCGCGTGCACCACCGCCTATCTGGTGATCGTCCATCCTAAGGTCCGCATCATCCCGATCGTCGTGGGAATTTTCGGCTACACCTACGGCTCGCTCCTCGGCGTCTTTTTTGCCGGCATGCTCACGAAAAATAGGGGTAACGATTTCGGGAACATGCTCGCCATGATTTGCGGCTTCATCGTTGTGGCGATCCTGAGCGGGTTGCCCAATGGCGTCGCCGGAATTTTCGGCACCAAGCTTTACGAGCAACCGGCCTGGCTGCCGGTGATGGAATTCCCCTGGTGGATTTTCTTCGGCACGATCGTGACGTTCCTGGTGGCAATCCTGTTCAAGAGCAGGCCCCATGTGCGACCGGTAGCGTCTTGACGGTCAGTTTTGTTTTTCCACGGCACGCCAAGCGTCCTGCAATCCGCGCGTCGCGATTTCCTTTTCCAGGATCGGGCTATCGATATCGTTGACGGCCAGCATGCCACGGATATCGCGCAGATGCTTTTCGCTTCCGCCTTCCCGGAAGAACTCCAGCTTGGACACGACGATGTATTCCGGAGGAGCGAGCCAAACTGGTATTTCGCCGGTCACTAAGGCGCGGCGATTTGCAAAAGCCCAGCGTTCGAACTCGCTTCCGGTAGCGATATAAATGTCGGCTTTATAAATCGAATGGTGATGAATGAGATTGAAATGGCCGTGCTTCGGTCGGGCCGACTCTGTTTCGATAACGTCTGCCGGCGGACAATAAAAATCCCCTTCCGGAAAAACGGTTGCAAGAAGCGTGGCGTGTTGCTTTCCGACCACAGCAACCACATCGACATCAAGCGTGGTCCGCCTTTCACCGTACGCGCTAGAGGCGATTGAACCAACCGCCATCCATGGCACTCCGAGCGCATTTAGTCCGGGGGCGAAAATCGCCAGTGGATTATCTTCGGGCATTGCGAGCTTCTTCGCGCAACGCCTTCTCTACCTGGTCCGCCGACCAATCGGGATGTTTGACGCGGATCATCGCCCTCCGCAGCGTACCGGCTCCCGCCATTCCCGCCAAGGCGAGATCCAATCTTCGCTGCAGCGACATTCGACGCAGCGCTTTGACCTGCTCTGGATGAAGACCGCCTTCAACGAACATACTGAAATCCTAGCCGCTTTTGTCCTCCGCCGCGAGCTTGATTCCCAGTTCGCGGAGCTGTCGTTGATCGACGTCACTCGGTGACTGCGACATCAGATCCAGGCCGCGGTTATTTTTTGGGAATGCCATCACTTCGCGGATACTTTCTTCGCCGGCGATCAGCATGACAATTCGGTCGAGGCCGAAGGCGATGCCGCCATGGGGCGGGGCGCCGAGGCGAAAAGCGCGGAGGATGTGGCCGAAGAGGGTTTGCTGGTCGGCTTCGCTCACCCCGAGCGCGGAAAACGCCTTCGCCTGGAGGTCCGGCTCGTGGATCCGAATGCTGCCGCCGCCAAGTTCCACCCCGTTGAGGACAACGTCGTAGGCTTCCGCCCGGACGTTGGCGAACTCGCCGGCTTCGAGTTTCGCGAGATCCTCCGCTTTCGGACGGGTGAACGGATGATGGACCGCGTTCCATTTGTTTTCGGCGGCGTCGAACGCCAAAAGCGAAAAGTCGGTTACCCAAAGAAAATCGAGCGCTTCGGAGCCGGCGGTGAGTTGCTGCATTTCGGCAATGCGCGACCGAATGCGGCCGAGCACTTCGCAAACGATTTCCCATTTGTCGGCCGCGAACAGGATGAGGTCGCCTTCTTCCACGAGAAGTTTGGAACGGAGCGCTTCCTTTTCGGCTTCGGTGAAAAATTTCACGATCGGCGATTTCCATTCGCCATTCTCGACCTTGATGAAAGCGAGCCCCTTCGCGCCGTAATGCTTCGCCATCGCGGTGAGCTCGTCGCTTTGGCCGATCGTGAGCAAAGCGAACCCTTTTGCGTTGATTGCCTTGACGGCGCCGCCGGCATCGAGCGCGCCCCGAAACATCTTGAAGGAGCTTTCGCGGAAAACGCCGGCCAGGTCGGTCAGGCGCATCTCGAAACGCCGGTCCGGTTTGTCGCTTCCGAACACGTCCATGGCCTGGGCGTAGGTCATGCGCGGAAACGGTGTCGGGATTTCCACGCTCCGTCCCGCCCGAAAAAGCGCCGCGAGCAGGCCTTCGACGAGCGCGAAGATGTCGTCCGGCTGGACGAACGACGCTTCGATGTCGATCTGGGTGAACTCCGGCTGGCGGTCCGAGCGCAGGTCTTCGTCGCGAAAACACCTGGCGATCTGGAAATATTTTTCGATCCCGCCCACCATGAGAAGCTGCTTGTATTGCTGCGGCGCCTGCGGCAGGGCGTAGAATTTCCCCTTGCTCACCCGGCTCGGAACAAGAAAATCGCGCGCGCCTTCCGGCGTGCTCTTGGAAAGGATCGGCGTCTCGATTTCGACGAAACCTTGTTCGTCGAGATAGTCCCGGGCCGCCTTCGTCACGCGGTGGCGCAACCGCAGGTTGCGCGACATCTGGGGCCGTCGCAGGTCGATGTAGCGATAGCTCAGCCGCAAATCTTCGTTCGGCGTCCCTGCATCGATCGGGAACGGCAGAACGTCGGAGCGATTCAGGATCTGCAATTTGTCCGGCACGAGCTCGATGTCCCCGGTGGGAAGCTTGGGGTTTTCTGTTCCCGGCACGCGGGCGGAAACTTTGCCTTCGACCTGGATGACGTCTTCGTGCCGGAGATGATGCGCTTCTCCGGCCAGATCCGCGTTCTCTTCCGGGCGAAACACGACCTGCGTTAGCCCTTCACGATCGCGCAGATCGATGAAGATCACGCCGCCGTGGTCCCGGCGGACATGGACCCAGCCGGCGAGCGTGGCCCGGGAGCCAATCTCACTTTTGCGGAGCTGATTGCAGTGGTGAGTTCGATACATCAGGCAGATAAAAGAGAGAAAACCTTCGTCGTAACTTCTTCGCGCGCCACCAGAGTTTGCTCGCCGCTGCGGAGATCTTTGATTTTCGCCTGGGGCCACTCGTCACCGAACAAAATTGCGATCCGTGCGCCGAGTTGCTCGGCGGTTTGGAACTGTTTGCCGACCTTTGCCGGCGCCATCGGATAATCAACTCGAAAACCGGCTTCGCGAAGGGACTGAATTTGGGCAATGGCGTCAGGCCGCCGCTCTTCCTTCGCGATAACGACATAAATGTCGAGTTCGTGCTGTCCGGCCACGGCGGCTTCCAATTGTTTTTTCGCGCCGGGAATTTCATCGATCAGCTCGGCCAGGACCACGTCGCCCATGGCAAAGCCGATGGCGGGTAACGAAAGCGCGCCGTCGCTCAACTGCGAGATGAGGTTGTCGTAACGGCCGCCGCCGGCCAGCGCGCGCAGTTTCCCGCCGCGATCGAACGCTTCGAAAACAATCCCGGTGTAGTAGGCCAGGCCGCGGACGATCCCAAGGTCGACCTGGACAAAATCGCCCAGACCGCGGCCGCGAAGGGCCTCGACCACCCGCTCCAGCTTTTCGCTCCGCCCTTCGCCGTCGAGAATCCTAAAGGTGGGCTCGGCCAGCTCTCCGAGTTTCGCCGCGGTTTTCTCGCGCGCCTCTCGTTCGCTCTTGTCGATGATTTGCAGAGTTTCCTGCCATTTTTCCTCCGGAACATTCTGCTGCCGGAGAAAGTCGATCCAGAATTCGCGATCGCTGATTCGAACAACGAAGTCATTCGCACCAAAACCGAACCCGCGCAGGAGATCGACACAGAGCGCGATCATCTCCACATCCGCGTCGAGCGCCGCTTCGCCGATGATGTCGGCGTTGAACTGGTAATGTTCGCGGAGCCGGCCGCGCTGCTGTTTTTCGTAGCGGAAACAGTGCGGGATGGAGAACCACTTGAGCGGCTTCTTGAATTCGCGATCGTGCGCGGCAACGACCCGCGCCAGGGAAGGCGTCAGCTCGGGGCGGAGCGCCACTTCCCGCTCGCCTTTGTCGGTGAAATTGAAGAGCTGTCCGACAATCTCGGGACCGCTTTTCTTCGTGTAGAGCTCGGTCGGCTCGAGAGCGGGGCCCTCCCATTGCACAAAGCCGTAACGCCGCGCGACGTTCCACCATTTTCCGAAGATGTAATTCTGCCGCGCCCAATCTTTCGGCAGAAAATCGCGAAAACCGGGTAAGGGCTGGGTTGGCGTCATGAGAAAAGGCGGCCGGAGCGGCGGGAAATTACGAAGTTAAGGTGCGGTTGAATAAACTCCAGCTTCGAGCAGTCGGATAGATGCACGACGGAGACCATCCGTTTAACCAAAGCAAAGGAACATATGAAACAAAACAGATTGACCACACTATTGGCAGCCGGAGCCGTCAGCGCAATCGCGCTTACCACAGCTTTCGCGCAGACCTCCTCAACCACCACCACCACCACTAACCCGGCCGTGACCAGCTCGTCGACCACCACCACGTCGACCAGCTCGATTGACGCGTCGGGAACAATTACGACCTACACGCCAGGCTCGGACTACATCACGTTCAAGACCGAGACGAGCACGGCGCCGGTGAAATATTACTACACGAAGAGCACGACCATCGTCGATCCGGAAGGCAAGACCGTGGCGTGGTCCGCGCTCAAGCCCGACATGCCGGTGAAATACACCTACGTGAAGGAAGGCGACCGCATGGTGATCAGCAAAATTACCCTGACCAAGCCGCTGTCGTCCTACGAGACGATTGAAAAGACGACGACGACCACGACTACGACCAAGCCCTAACGGCGACTTCGTAGTTTAGACTCAAATTGAAGCGCCCGCGGAACGTGTTTCCGCGGGCGTTTTGCTTTACCCTTTACCCTTTGCTCTTTCTCTTGCTCTGGGCGCGGTAACCCCTGGGGAAAGAGCAAGAGAAAGAGTAAGAGCAAGATTCGGGAGGGGCAGCTATTCGCCGTACCCGTTCGGGAATTTCTGGTGCCATTTCCAGGCGCTCTCAATGATGGCGTCGATACTCTGAAATTGAGGATGCCACCCTAGTTCCCGTTGAATCTTTTCCGACGCCGCAACGAGCCGGGCGGGGTCCCCGGGCCGCCGCGGTTTTTCCGATACGGGGATCGCATGTCCGGTGATTTTTCGACAGGACTCGATCACTTCCCGCACGCTCGTGCCGCCGCCGGTCCCGAGGTTATAGTGGGCGCTGGCCGGCGCCTGCAGCGCCAGGACATGAGCCCGGGCCAGGTCGAGAATGTGGATATAATCGCGGATACAGGTCCCATCCGGCGTCTCGTAGTCGGTGCCGTAAATTTCAACTTCCGCTTTTTGCCCAAGCGCCACTTTCAGGACATTCGGAATCAGATGAGTTTCAATCCGATGCTCTTCGCCGAGCTCTTCTGAGGCGCCCGCCGCGTTGAAATAACGGAGCGTGACAAAGCGCAGCCCGTGAATCTCGTCGTACCAGCGCAGGATTTTTTCGAAGGCGAGTTTCGATTCACCGTATGGATTAATCGGGCGCTGCGGCAGGCTCTCGTCAATCGGGAGGCGGTCGGGTGGTCCGAAGATGGCGCAGGTCGAGGAGAAAACGAGGCGGTTGACCTGGGTGGCGACCATGGCGTCGAGCAGGTTCACCCCGTTGCCGATATTGTTCCGAAAATATTTCGACGGATTGGCCATCGATTCCGCGACCAGGGCGCTGGCTGCGAAGTGCATCACGGCTTCCGGCTGGAAAGCCTTGAGCGCAGATTGAATCTGGTCGCCGCTGGCCAGGTCGCCCTCGACAAATTCAGCGCGGGAATCGACCGCCGCCCGATGACCTTCCGAGAGGTTGTCGAAGACGAAGACGGTATGGCCTTCGTTGAGGAGCAGTTCGGCGCAGACGCTGCCGATGTAACCGGCGCCGCCGACGACAAAGATTTTCATCGCGCAAGTTGTGGCGCTCCTGCGCGCCATGTCAAAGCAAACCAGTCATCCCGAGCGAAGTCGAGGGATCCCGGGGAGAGTTGTTCGACCCCGTTTAGGTAATTCCGCCGAGGCCTCTCGATTTTCGGCGGGGTCCCTCGAC
>JBAPMH010000091.1:0-12545 GCA_049278515.1 Chthoniobacterales bacterium | reverse complement strand
GATGCGGCGACAGAGCGCAGCAGCTCCAAGGTGCTACCGCAAAAAGCGCGCGAGATTTTCTTCTTCCCAGCGCCGCGCGCTGCGATACCGCGGAAACTTGCGCTCGCGCTCGTAGAATTTTTCGGTGTGGACGCAGCGCTGCCCGTTCGATCGGACTTCGTCCGGCACCACCGCGTGCAGCATTTCGTGGTAAAGAATGTACTTCAGAAACGAGAGCGGAACAAAAGGCTGGTCCAACGCCGGATTGATCCGAATCACGCGATCTTCCTCCTGGATGGTGCCGAAAATAAAATATTCTTTCGGGCGCCGCTTCCGTTTCCGGCCCCACATCACTTTATATCCGCGCAGACGGCCCTTGAAATGGCGTTCGTTCAGACTTTCGAATATCGCCCGCAGATCGAAGTATTTTCCTTCGTGCTGGAGATTGAGCTGCCGCTGCATCGGCAACTTCGGGTGGGCGATTTTTCGTTTCGTTTTCTTTGCCATATTCTTCCCTTCGATTTCGAATTTTGCCCTCCGCTGAAGTATTTTATCGGGGCACCGCTGCCTTCACAAGCGAAGGCGAAAAAAATCTAATATATTACATAACAGACTGAAGCTAAGATGGTTAAGAGACAGACAGAGCATTTCTCAGAAAAATCACGGCATTGAGACATGCTTGACTCAACTGGTTCATAATCAATGTGATGCGGATCACAGTCATCCCGAGCGCAGTCGAGGGACCCCGTCGAATGTCCCGGCGCCTAATCTGACGAACATCGCTCCACCACACCGGGATTTCTCGACTCCGCTTTGCTCACCTCGGAATAACGAACGGAGATCTTCGTCACCTTCCGACAGTCATCCCGAGCGCAGTCGAGGGACCTCGCCGAATCTCGCTCGGCGCGATCGTTGTCTCCGCCTCCGCCAAATTCGCATCCCGCAATTTACGAAAATCACTCGTACGCTATAGTCCGCTGCGCTTGCGAGCGCCCTTTCATCGCGCGAACAAGAATCCATCATGACACCGTTTCTGCGAAAATTGCTCGGTCAGAACTGGGTGCTTCTCGTCACAATGCTGGCCCTTTCGATTTTCGGCGTCATCGCCATCTACAGCGCCACCTACATGCGCGAAGAGGCCATCGCGCAGGAGTTTTGGCGGAAGCAGGCAAACTGGGTAGCGGTCGGCTTTATCGCCTTCGTCGTCACGAGCCTGATCGATTACCGCTGGATCCGCTGGGGCGCGCTGCCAATGTATTTGGCCGGCCTGGCTTTCCTGGTCGCGACCAAATTTTTCGGCACGAAGGTTTACGGTTCACGGAGCTGGCTCCACCTTGGACCGCTGAATTTCCAGCCCGCGCAGCTGGCGGTCATCGCCGGCATCATGGTGCTGGCACTCTTCCTCAGTCATCATCAGTTCCGCGACCTGCATCCGATGCTGCGGCTGTTGTGCTGTGGCGTGATCGTGGGAGCGCCCTGTTTGTTGATCCTGATGCAGCCGGACCTGGGCATGACCATCATCTGGGGTCCCGTCCTGCTCGCCTTGCTTTTTGTCGGCGGCATCCCGCTGCGTTACCTGATCTGCATCATCCTGATCGTGGTTGGGTTTATCCCGCTCGCGATCAATCTCGCTCTGAAACCGTATCAAATGGAGCGGATCACAGCGTTCATTAATCCCGATATCGACAAACAGGGGTCCGCCTGGGCCATCAACCAGTCGCTCATCGCCATTGGGTCTGGCGGCTGGTCCGGCAAAGGCTTCAAGGCGCCGAATACCCAGATCGAGATGGGGTTCCTGCCGGCGACCGCGGTGCATAACGACTACATCTTTTCCGCCATCGGCGAGCAATGGGGCTTCGTTGGCGGGATGTTTCTCATCGGCGCGTTTGCCTTGCTCCTCTTGACCTGTCTTTTCGTCGCCTTTTTTGCCGGCGAACAGTTCGGCCTGCTCCTCGTGATCGGGGTAACCGCGCTCATTTTCACCCACATCTTCCAGAACGTCGGGATGACGATCGCGTTGTTGCCGATCACCGGCGTTCCTTTGCCACTGATCAGCTACTCGGGCTCGTTCGCCTTCATCATCATGTTTGGCCTCGGCATCGTGAACAGCGTCTGGGTCCACCGCCACGCCGACGAGAGGTAGGGTCCCGGCGTCGGCGGTTTACTTTCGCGGGTTCGGCCCGTAAAATTCGCGGCGCTCCATGGAAACGGATTACAAGGTCAGGCTAGAGATTTTCGAGGGGCCGCTCGATCTCCTGCTTTACCTGATCAAGCAGGACGAGATCGATATTTACGAAATCTCGCTCGAACGGATCACGAGCCAGTACCTGGAATATCTCCAGGCGTTCAAAGAATTGAACATCGATATCGCGGGCGAATTCATCGTCATGGCAGCGAACCTGATCTACCTGAAAAGCCGCAGCCTCCTCCCGGTGGATCAGCAGCCGCCGGACGAAGAGGCGGCGGAGGACGATCCGCGCTGGGATTTGATCCGGCAGCTGATCGAATACAAGAAGTTCAAGGAAGCGGCCGCGCAGTTGCGCGATCGGGCGCTGGAACGGGAACGGACATTTGCCCGGGGCGGTGTCGGACCGGGCGAGGTGGCGCTGGCGCCGCTTTCGCTGGGAGAGGTCGGCATTTTCCAATTGATCAACGCGCTTCAGACCGTGATTAAACGGGTCGAGGCGCGGGAGGATTTGGGGGAAATGTTCGGGGAACATTTTACCGTCTCGGACAAGATCGAGTCCATCCTGCGCCAGGTGGCGGGCGGCGTGACGCTGAAGTTTTCGGAGTTGTTCGCCCAGATGGCGTCGCGGGTGGAAATCGTGGTGACTTTCCTGGCCTTACTGGAACTGATCCGGCTGAAGCAGGTGCGCGCGATGCAGTCGAATCCATTCGACGAGATTGAGATCGCGCCGGCTTCCTGATTAAGAGAGAGCGCGGATTAATGGGCCGGATTTTGATCGCAGGCTGCGGCTACGTGGGAGAGGCGGCGGCGGATCTTTTTTGCAAGAGGGGCTGGGAGGTGGAGGGATGGACGGCCTCCGCGGAATCTGCCCGGCGGCTTTCAGCCAAGCCGTATGGTGTCCGCGCGGTAGATATTAGCGATGGGTCCGCGGTATCGACGACCGGGGGAGAGTTTGAGGTGGCGGTGCACTGCGCAAGCACGAGCGGCGGCAATGCGGAACAGTATCGCCGGATCTACCTGGAGGGGGCGCGGAATCTCATCCGGACGTTTCCCCGCGCCAGACTTCTCTTCACCAGCAGCACGAGCGTTTACGCGCAGGAAAGAGGCGAGCTCGTGGATGAGGAGAGTCCGGCCGAGCCGCTCCATGAAAAGGGAAAGCTTTTGCGCGAGACGGAGGAATTGGTTCTCTCCCAAGGCGGGATCGTGGCGAGGCTGGGAGGAATTCATGGGCCGGGCCGGTCGTTTTTTTTGACGAAATTCCTGGAGGGAACAGCCGCGTTGGATCCCGATGATCGCCGCTTCATCAATCAGGCGCATCGAGACGACATCACCGCGGCGCTGGTGCTTTTGGTGGAGAGGGGGGAAAGCGGCATTTTTAACCTGGTGGGCGATGAGCCAGTCACCGCACGGGAAGCGTACGAGTGCCTGAGCTCGTGGCTGGCGAAACCGCTGCCGCCATCTGCGAAGCCACCCCGGGGGCGGAAGCGGGGAACGAGTAACAAGCGCGTAACCAACAAAAAACTGCGCGCGCTGGGATGGGCGCCGCAGTATCCGACCTTCGAGACTGCGATGGTGAAGAGCATTCTGCCCAGCTTCGGTTTTTGACGGGTTTCGCTGAATTATTCCGGTACGCTAGCTGCTAAAAAAGTTGCATGCGGCATATCAAACTCAGCGGGCGCGAAGCGACGGTTGTGCGCGCCATTGGTTTTACAGAAGCGATGATGGGCGCTGAGATCCAGGATTCCACCCACATGGGGGTCGAAGACGTCACCGACACGCTCAACAGTCTGATGTCGGCTGGGTTTATCGAGACCGTTCCGTATTACGACGAAGTCCAAATTGCCGAGATGCCCGTGACCGCGTTTGAGCTAAACCCAGCCTACGCCCACGATCTGAAGCAGGCGCTTTATCGCCGGTAATTAGTTTTCCGGAGCGGCCGTCGCGGGCTCCGCTGATCTTCGAGAGCTGTCCCGCTGGCCGAAGAGCTGCCGAATCACTTCTTCGACCGGCAACTCCTGGACGTTAATATCGGTGACCCGGCAGTTGTCGAGAAGCTGCCGCGCGATCTCGGTGACCTGGCCGCGCGGTACTTTGAGCTGAACGGACATCGGTTTCCGCTCGACCACTTCGCCGAATTTGGCGAAGTCGCAGTCGGTCCCATCTTCAAAGGTCAGGCTGATGATCTTCGCACTGGAAAAGCGGTCAATGATCGTGTCCAGCGGCCCATCGAAGAAAATTTTCCCGTGATCGATCACGATAACCCGCTCGCACAGTTCCTGGATGTCCTGCATGTAATGGCTGGTCAGCATCGTGACGATCCGGTGTTCGCGGTTGTAAACGCGGAGAAATTCGCGGACCCGTTTTTGGCTGACGACGTCGAGGCCGATGGTTGGTTCGTCGAGAAAGAGCACCCGTGGTTCGTGGATGAGAGCGGAGATCAACTCCATCTTCATGCGTTCGCCCAGGGAAAGTTCGCGCACCATCACGTTCATTTTGTCCTGCACATCGAGCAGCTCGCTCAGGCCGTTAACGACTTTCTTGAACCGGCCCCGTTCGATCCCGTAGATGGCCCGGTTCAGCTCGAGTGATTCCTGCGCCGGCAAGTCCCACCAAAGCGCGTTTTTCTGGCCCATCACGAGGCTGAATTGCCGCTTCAGCTCGTTGCTTCGCTCCCAGGGCACGAACCCCAGCACGCTTGCTTCCCCCGAGGTGGGATTCAACAGGCCGGAAAGCATCTTAAGCACGGTCGTTTTCCCGGCGCCGTTCGGACCCAGGAATCCGACCAGCTCGCCTTCTTCAATCTGAAACGAGACGTCGTCTGCCGCGCGAGTCTCGTCGTACTTCCGCCTAACGAGCCCCTTGATCGACCCGCGCAGGCCGCCCTCCTTCCGGTAGGTGCGGTAAACCTTCGTCAGACCTCGCGTTTCGATCGCGCTCATCGTCCTGGCGGCACGAAAAGGCGGGACCTTCAGGCTGCGCTCGGTTGCGCCTTCGAATTCTTTTTCTTGAGGAGCGGGAGGACCTTCTCCACGAGCGCATCCGCGGTGAGCCCATGTTTCTTCCGGAGAATCGGTATCGTCCCGTGTTCGACGAACTGGTCCGGCCAGCCGATCCGGACGACCGGCGTGCTGATCATCTGGGAATACAAATGCTCCATGACGGCACAGCCAAAGCCATTGTGGAGGACATGGTCCTCGATGGTGCAGACAACGTCGACGCCGCGGGCAAAGAATTCGAGGGTTCCGGTGTCGAGCGGCTTGATCCAGCGCGGATTGATGAGGGCGACCGAGATGCCTTTTTCCTCCAGCTTGCGGGCGGCTTCCTCGGCGACTTCGAACATGTTGCCGAGTCCGAAAATGGCCACCTCGCGACCGTGTTGCACTACCTCGGCCTTGCCGATTTCGAGAAGTTTCGGGGCTGGTTTTGGCACGGCACCCGTTCCCGGACCGCGCGGGTAGCGGATGGCGATCGGGCCGGAATTGTAATTGGCCATCGTCCAGAGCATGTCGATGAATTCATCTTCATCCTTCGGTTGCATGTGAACGAAATTTGGGATGTGCCGGAGGTACCCGATATCGAAAAGACCGTGATGGGTCGGCCCGTCGTCACCGCTCAGGCCGGCGCGGTCCATGCAAAGCGCGACGTTCAAATTCTGGAGCGCGATGTCGTGGATGATCATGTCGTAAGCGCGCTGCATGAAGGTGGAGTAAATGGTTAGAAACGGCTTGAGACCCTGGGTGGCCAGGCCGCAGGCGAAAAGCGCGGCGTGTTCCTCCGCAATGCCGACATCAAAGTAACGGGTCGGATGCTGCGCCTGGAAGAACCCAAGGCCGGTGCCGCTCGGCATCGCCGCGGTGATGGCAACGACGTTCTGGTTTGAATCCGCGAACTTCGCCAGCGTCTTGCCGAGATACTCCGAGTAAGTCGGAGTCGGAGCAGGCGCGGTTTCGCCGCTTTCGATTTTGTATTTTCCCAGTCCATGAAACTTGTCCGGTTTGGCGATCGCCGGCTCGTAGCCTTTTCCCTTCTTGGTCAGGATGTGGAGCAAAACTGGCTCGTCCTGGCTCTTGAGAAACTCGAAGGTTTTGATGAGTAAGGGAATGTCATGGCCGTCGATCGGCCCATAGTAACGAAGGCCCAGTTCTTCGAAAATCACGCTCGGCAGGAGCAGGTTCTTCACGCCCTCCTCGACTTTGTGGGCGAATTCGACCGCGCTCTTGCCGGCGATCGCTTCAACAAAGCGCCGGGCCTTGTCGTGGAGACCAGCGTAGGTCGGGTTGGCGACGATATTGTTCAGATAACTGGCGATGGCGCCGACGTTTTTGGCGATCGACCATTCGTTGTCGTTCAGGACGACGATAAAACGACGCGTCTGTGATTTCGCGTTGTTGAGAGCTTCATAGCTGATCCCGCAGGTAAAGGCCGCATCGCCCGCCACGACGACCACATTCTCATTCCCGCCGCGCAAGTCGCGACCGACGGCCATGCCGAGGCCGGCGGAAAGGGCGGTGCCCGCATGCCCGGCGCCATAACAATCGTGCTCGCTTTCCGTCCGAAGAAGAAACCCGTTCAGCCCCTGGTATTGCCGCATCGTGGCGATCCGGTCGAGGCGTCCGGTAAACATTTTGTGGACGTAGCCTTGATGACTGACGTCAAAGACAAACTTGTCCTTGGGAGTCTCGAAAACGCGATGCAACGCGATCGTCAACTCGACGACGCCAAGGTTCGGGCCGAGATGCCCGCCAGTCTGGGAGAGGACTTTGATCAGGTCGTCGCGGACTTCCTGGGCAAGTTGCGGCAGGTCGTTTTCGTTCAGTGCCTTGATATCCGCAGGCGACCGGATTCCATCGAGGAACCGGGTTGGGTTTGGCGGCTCAGAAGAGTCTGATTTCGTCATTCTTGGTTGCTCCTTTTTCTTCCATCCTCGTGGAAGGCTCCTTTTCCGCCGCCGGTTCGAAATCCTTTACCACGGGTTTGCCGGCATTATTGCGGGTGATGATCTCAATCCTTTGCTCCGCGCTGGCAAGCCGTTCCTGGCAGATTTTTACCAGCTTCATTCCTTCCTCATAGCGCACAATTAACTCTTCCAGCATCATCTTGCCCGACTCCATCTGCTCGACGATCTCCTCGAGACGATCCATCGCGCCTTCGAAATGAAGGGGCGATTCAAGCTTTTTTGCTGGGGCCGGCATGACAGAGGGCAAATTAAGCATAGGCAGGGTGGATAAAAAGCGCGACTTCTCGCGATTTGGGTGTTTCAATCCTAGCGATCTACTGGCGCGGTCCCACGGAAATCGCCAAAACTGCAGCAATGAAATGGTGTAATTCCTGCTCATTTTTTCTGACAGAATCACTCGCCCACTCAGCCCGGCTGAGTTTTCTCCTGCGGCAGCGGCTCCCTTAATTATGAGACGTTTTTTCTACTCTGCGGGATGGGCGGCAGCGGCCGTTCTTTGCGGTTTGTTTGCGTCACCGGCCTGGGCGATTTCCAGCGCGGTCAATATTTCCACGCGAATGATCGTTGAGACCGGTGACAATGTTCTGATCGGCGGGTTCATCATTTACGGGACGGGACAGAAACAGATCGCCGTCCGTGCCATCGGCCCGTCTTTGCCGGTCGCGGGCGCCCTGTCCGATCCGATTCTGGAATTGCACGATGCGACCGGAGCGATCATCGCCAGCAACGACAATTGGCGCTCGACGCAGCAAACCGCGCTGATCGCCGCCGGCCTGGCGCCCGCGAACGATCTCGACGCCGCGCTGATCACCACGCTCCCGACCGGCAATTACACCGCCGTGGTGCGCGGGGCCAATAACGCGACCGGTCAGGCCCTTGTCGAAGTTTATGACCTCGACACGGGAGCTCCGACCGCGCGGCTCGGAAACATTTCGACGCGGGGACATGTTTTGACCGGCGACAATATCATGATCGGGGGGTTCATCATCCGGGGCGATCTGCCCAAGCGAACGATCGTGCGGGTGAAAGGGCCGACGTTGAGCCTGGGTGGAGTGGGCCTGGCCGGCCGAATGATGGATCCGATGGTGGAGTTGCACGATGGGAACGGAGCTCTGCTTTCGCAGAATGATAGTTGGCGCAGCTCACAGGAGCTGGAGATAACCTCCAGCGCGTTTGCTCCCACCGACGATCGCGAACCGGCGATCGTGGCGACACTGCTGCCGGGAAATTACACCGCTGTTGTCCGCGGCACCGGCGACACGACCGGCATCGCGCTGATTGAGATGTACGACCTCGATCAGCCGCCGCAAGCTGACGGTTCGACGCTTTACGTCTCCATCCTGCGTCCACAGGGGACGAACAACACCCAAGGCTCGGGTACGTCCACGCTCCGGCTCGCTGCGGATGGGCTCTCGGCGATTGTCAGTTTCACTTACTCGAATCTGACCGGTCCCGTGATAGGGATGCACATTCATGGCCCCGATGGGACCATCTTGTTCGACATCGACGATGCCACGCCGCAACCAGATGGGACGTTTATCTGGGTCTTCCGGCCGGTTGGGTTATTCACCGTGGCGGACATCGTTAATTTCATCCGGTCCGGCCAAGCCTATCTTAACATCCACACCGCCCAGTACCCCACTGGCGAAATCAAAGGCTTCTATAACCTGTCCACCGGCGCGCAAATTGCGCCGGTGCCGACGCCTCCGCCACCGCTCGCTTCGGGCCCGCCCACGCTGACTGACGCCGGCCGTTTTCTTTCCCAATCGACTTTCGGAGCGACGGACGCGCTCATCGCCCAGGTCCAGAGCCAGGGATTCGAGGCGTTTTTGAATCAGCAATTCGCCGCGCCAATTTCCTCGCATTTGGCGTTTGTGGATGCCACCGGCATTAATCCGCCTACCATCACCCAGACGAATGACGCCTGGTGGACGCACGCGGTCGTTGGTCCTGATCAATTGCGCCAGAGGGTCGCGTTTGCCCTAAGCGAGATTCTGGTTGTCTCCCTGACGACCGGTAACCTCGGCGAACAGCCGGGCGCGCTGCCAGCCTACTACGACGTCCTGGTGAAGGGCGCATTCGGGAACTTTCGCCAGTTGCTCGAGGACATCACCCTGAACCCCGCCATGGGTCGCTACCTCGACATGTTAAAGAACGACAAGGCGAACGCCGAACGGACGCGGCTGCCTAACGAGAATTACGCGCGCGAGCTCATGCAGCTTTTCTCGATCGGCCTTTACCGGCTCAACCTGGACGGAAGCTTAACGCTCGACGCGGGCGGCTTCCCGATCGCGACCTACAATCAGGATGTGATTCTCGGCACAGCCGCGGTCTGCACCGGTTGGACTTACTTCCAGGCCACCACGCCTTACGTTTTCAATCCGCCCCCAAACTGGCGCAGTCCGATGGTGAATGTGGCCAGTCACCACTCCACCGATGCCAAGCAAATTCTCAATGGCGTTGTCCTTCCGGCGAACCAGAGCGCTGCCCAGGATTTGAAAACGGCGCTCGACACCATTTTCAATCATCCGAACGTCGGGCCCTTCATCTGCCGGCAACTGATCCAGCGACTGGTCACAAGCAATCCGAGTCCAGGTTACCTTTATCGGGTTGCGTCCGTGTTCAACGATAACGGCCAGGGAGTTCGCGGCGATCTGCAGGCGGTCGTCCATGCGATTCTGATGGACTACGACGCCCGCGGCAACGGCGGGACGACTCAGGGTGCGGGACATGCCCGCGAGCCGGTCGTTCGCCTGACTAATCTCCTGCGCGCATTCAACGCCACCTCGCCCGATGGAAAGTACTCAATCCGAAACGTCCTCACAAATCTCGGCCAGGAAGCCATGCATTCACCGACCGTCTTCAATTTCTTCTCGCCGGACTATTCCGCGCCGGGAGCCATCGCCGGAGCCGGCCTAAAGAGTCCTGAGTTCGAAATCACGAACGAAACTTCGGTGGTGACCGTCGCGAATTATTTTCGAGGGGGAATCTACAGTGGGCTCGGACCAACGACGGCCCGGGTGACTCTCAACCTTTCGAACGAGATCGCGCTGGCAGCCAATCCAGCCCAACTGGTGGACCACCTCAATGCGCTCCTGATGTACGGCAACATGTCCACCCAGATGCGGACCATTCTCATTAACGCGGTGACCCAGATTCCATCGAATAACCCGACCGAACGCGCGAGGACGGCCATCTACCTCGTGATCAACTCGCCGGAATACACCGTGGACAAATAGTTATGTACGCACCTACTCGCCGCACCTTCATTCGTCAGGCTGCCTGCGCCGCCCTCACCACTTCGGGGTTGCTCAACACGATTTTCGATCTGCGCCGCCTCAGCGCCGCTCCCATTCCCCTGGCCTCTGACTATAAGGCGCTGGTTTGTCTTTTCCTCTACGGCGGTAACGATGCCAACAACGTGATCGTCCCGCACGATACGGCCGGGTACGCATCCTACGCCGCGGCCCGGGGCGCCCTGGCCATTCCCCAGACCTCACTCCTGCCCCTCATGCTCCAGAATGGCGATGGCCGCGATTTCGGTTTCCATCCGAATCTCGTTGAGCTGCAAACGCTTTTTAACCAGGGCAAGCTGGGCGTTGTCGCCAATGTCGGCACGCTCGTGGCGCCGATCACTCGCGCCCAATATCTCGCCGGCGGAGCAGCCGTGCCGCCGCAGCTCTTTTCGCACGCCGACCAATCGGTGCAGTGGCAGACATCGGTGCCTGACCAAATTTCAAGAACCGGCTGGGGCGGCCGGCTGGGTGACGTCCTTCACTCGCTCAATGGGAGCTCGCAGATTTCCCTCTGCATTTCGATCGCGGGAACAAACACCTTCGAAGTGGGTAACACAGTCATTCCCTACACGGTTTCGCAAAATGGCAGCATCGGTCTCGCCGGGTTCGATGGCAGTGCGAATGCAAACGTGCGCTTGCAAGCCTTCAAGGACTTGCTCGCCCTGCCGCACAATAATCTGTTCGAAAAGGCGTTTTCCGACACGGTTTCGCGTTCGATCGCAGCCAACGAATTGCTTACGTCCGCTCTCGCCGGGGTTCCGCCGCTCCAAACTGTTTTCCCGAATACCTCGCTCGCCAGCCAGCTCAAGATGGTGGCAAAGCTTATCGCGGCGCGGACCAATCTCAGCATGCAACGCCAGATTTTCTTCTGCTCTGTCGGCGGCTACGACACGCATGGCGATCAACTCACGGGCCAGGCGAATCTCCTCACCGAATTGAGCCAGGGTTTGAGTGCCTTTTACGCTGCGACAACCGAGCTCGGAGTGGCTCAAAATGTGACCACCTTTACCGCGTCCGACTTCGGCCGGACTTACCCGACCAACGGCACCGGCTCCGATCACGGTTGGGGCAGCCACCAGTTGGTGCTCGGCGGCGCCGTGCAAGGCGGACGATTGTTCGGAACGTTCCCGACGCTGGCGGTCAATGGACCCGATGACACCGGACAGGGCCGCTGGATTCCAACGACGTCGGTTGATGAATTGTCGGCAACGCTCGCGACCTGGTTTGGGGTCAGTGCCTCCGACCTGCCTGCCGTGCTGCCGAATATCGGGCGGTTCGCACACCCGAATCTCGGTATCTTCGGTTAACTGCGACTGGCCAGGAGCCGGCGTCGCGAGCCGCGCGGCTCGGGATGACACATTTTGTTGCGTCCACCATGGCATCGGCGGTTAACTGCTGCCTGAAATGAATTGGATCGCAAAGCAGGATGCCCGGCATCGTATCGCCATCTCGCTCGTTCTCGCGACCGCGGTCTGGTTCGCGTTGTCGCGCCACCTCCAGTCATCCACCCGCTGCATTATCACCTGGGACTCGTTCGCGGTCGCAACCCTCATCCTCGCCTGGCTAACGATCGTGACCACGCCGCCGGATAAACTCCGGGCCCGGGCCCAAAAGCAGGATCTTAGTCACATCCTGATTTTCGTTTTTGTGCTGGTAACGGCGTGCGCAGGGTTGTTCTCGGTCGGCTTCCTGTTTTTCAGCAAACAGGCCTTTGGCGAGCCATCGCACTTCTGGATTCATCTGGCTGCCAGTCTCATCGCGGTCGTTTGTTCCTGGATGCTGGTCCACACCGTCTTCGGATTACGCTACGCCCATACTTATTACGGTGATCCGGACGGTCCTGAGGGCCCGATCCCGCATGCCGGTGGCCTCGAGTTTCCGGGCGATCGGGAGCCGGACTATGTGGACTTCGCCTACTTCTCATTCGTAATCGGGATGACCTTCCAGGTTTCAGATGTCGTGATCACGTCACGGGATTTTCGGAAGCTCGCGCTGGTCCACGGCATGTTGTCGTTCGGATTCAACACGGTCATTCTGGCTCTCGCCCTGAACACGGTCAGCACGGTGCTGGGTCGTTAGGCTCCAGGCCGGGCCGCTGGCATATCCGATGCTTGGTATGCCGCAG
>JBAPMH010000090.1:0-1573 GCA_049278515.1 Chthoniobacterales bacterium | reverse complement strand
GATCAACCACACGTCCTCAACTACCTTGGTTATTCCTGGATCGACCAAGGTATCAAGCTGGACGAGGGCATGGAGATGATCAAGAAGGCTGTCCAGCAGCGTCCTGATGACGGCTACATTGTGGACTCGCTCGGCTGGGCTTATTTCCGACTTGGCAACTACGAGGAAGCGACCAAACAGCTGGAGCGTGCGATCGAGCTCAAGCCTGAAGACCCGACGATCAACGATCATCTCGGCGATGCGTATTGGCGGGTGGGCCGCGTGCTGGAGGCCAGATTCCAATGGGCTCATGCGCGTGATCTCAAGCCTGATGCGGAAGAGCTTCCCAAAATTGAGGAAAAGCTCAAGGAAGGCCTTCCCGACGAAACATCGTCACAAGCCAAGGCAGGCAAAAAGAGCGGCGACGGCGGCTGAAAGCCGTTGCTTAAGCGATAGGTCTTTCGTGTGAGCGCGACGCTGCTCGAAAAGGCTCCTGCAAAAATCAATCTGACGTTGCGGGTTCTCGGCCGCCGTGCCGACGGCTACCACGAGATCGAAAGCTTGGTTGCTTTCGCCGATTTTGGCGACGTGCTGACATTGCGGACTGACGCCGCAGAAGGACTCGAAATCACGGGCCCCTTTGGCGGGAAGAGCGGGCCGATCGGCGAGAATCTGGTTCTCAAGGCAGTCGCCGCCGGACGCGAGCGCGGTGCTGGCCTAAAGGCCGGTTATTTTCTGCTTGAGAAGAACATTCCCGTCGCGGCAGGTCTCGGTGGCGGTTCAGCCGACGCCGCCGCGGCCCTGCGGCTTGTTGCTCGCGTCAACGCTGTTGCTTTAGACGACCCCAGACTTATGTCGGCTGCTCGCGCAACAGGCGCCGACGTACCCGTCTGTCTTCATCCGCACGCGCGGATCATGCGCGGTATCGGCGAGCGGTTATCCGCGCCGACCGATTTGCCGCCGCTGTGGGCGCTGCTGGTCAATCCGCTTGTGCCGTTGGCCACACGAGACGTCTTCGGCAAGTTTGCTGGCGGGCGAGCTGGTGATAGTCATGCCGATGCTGTGCCGAAGGAATTCAGTCGCCTGATCGATTTTCTGGAGCAGCACGATAATGATCTCACGGATGCGGCCTGTGCCTGCGCTCCTGTCGTCGGTGAGATTTTAGAAACCTTGCGCGCCTTACCGGGTGTGAGACTTGTCCGTATGTCGGGGTCGGGACCAACATGTTTCGCGCTGTTTGCTACGCCAAGCGAAGGGATGGCGGCCGCAGAGAAACTCCAGGCTGGGCGACCCGACTGGTGGATCCAGCCCGCCACGATCGGCTAGCGTCAGTTGCGCCTCAATGGGCGCGGCCGATGCAAAATGCGACCGCCTCTTCCAGTGCCGATTTGATCTCAGACGGCGGCACTAACGCCAACGCATCGGTGGCGATCGCGCCGTAGTGGCGGGCGCGGCCAACGGTGTCCTCGATCGAATGGTGTTTCGCCATCAACGAGATGGCCTGGTCGAGGTCGCCGTTGCGGATTTCCCCTTCGCCCAATGTCCGGTTCCAGAACGCGCGCTCATTTTCGGTGCCCCGTCGGAAGGACAAAAC
>JBAPMH010000089.1:0-6012 GCA_049278515.1 Chthoniobacterales bacterium | reverse complement strand
GGAGCTGGCGGCGGCGAGCGAGATTCAATACGGCCGAATTCCCGATCTGGAGAAAAAGCTGCGCGAAGTCGAGGAGAAGATCAAAGAAGGGGGCAACCGCCTGCTCCGCGAAGAAGTGACCGAAGAAGACATCGCGCAAGTCGTCTCGAGCTGGACGCATATCCCGGTATCGCGCCTGCAGGAAGGCGAACGCGAAAAGCTGGTCCGGCTCGAGGAACATTTGCATCAGCGCGTGATTGGGCAGGACACCGCGATCAAAGCCGTGGCGAACGCGATCCGCCGTTCACGCGCGGGATTGCAGGACGAGAACCGTCCAATCGGGTCCTTCATTTTTCTCGGCCCGACCGGGGTCGGGAAGACGGAGCTGTCACGCGCCCTGGCCGAATTCTTGTTCGACGATGAGCAGGCCATGATCCGGATCGACATGAGCGAATACATGGAGAAGCACACGGTCTCGCGTTTAATCGGGGCGCCGCCGGGCTACGTCGGTTACGAGGAAGGGGGCCAGCTCAGCGAAGCCGTCCGTCGCAAACCGTATTCCGTGGTGCTCTTCGACGAGATCGAGAAGGCGCACCAGGATGTTTTCAACGTGTTGCTCCAGGTGCTCGATGACGGCCGGATCACGGACGGGCAGGGGAGGACGGTGGATTTCAAGAACACGGTCATCATCATGACTTCGAACATCGGGTCGCAATACATCATGGAGGAATCCTCCCATGAAGCGCGCGAGCGCCTGGTGATGGAAGCGCTGCGCCAGCATTTCCGGCCGGAATTCCTGAATCGGATCGACGACATCATTATCTTTGACCGGCTGACGGAAGAGGAGCTGAAGAAAATCGTCGAAATTCAGCTCAAGCGCCTCGTGCGCCGGCTGGAGAACCAGAAGATTACCCTGGAGCTGTCGGACGCAGCCAAGGCGCTCATCGCGAAGCACGGGTTCGATCCTGTCTATGGGGCGCGGCCCCTGAAGCGGGCGATCCAGAAATTTGTTCTCGATCCGCTGAGTATGGACATTCTCGAAGGAAAAGTCCGCGAAGGACAAACCGTGAATGTTGGCGTCGAGAAAGACACGCTAAAATTCAGCGCAGGCTAGAATTTGAACGACAAAATCATCGTGCTGTCATAACTTTCCACTATGACGAAACTTACTGGATTGGCGTTGATGGCGGCGTTGGCATTCGCAGTGACTCCCGCTTTTGCCGGCGAGAAGGACAAGGGTCACAGTTGCTGTGCGAAAGACGGGGCGTGTGCGGCGAGTTACGCGAAGCTCAAACTCACGCCGGAGCAGAAAACAAAGATGGATGCCGCGATGGCGAAGTGTAAGGAGGCTGGCTGCACGAAGGAGAGCACGGCGGAATTTAGGAAGTCGGCCGAAAGCATTCTCTCCAAGGAACAGATGGCCGGTTTCAAGGCCGAGTGCGCCAAGCCGCAAGAAAAGAAGGCCTAACGCCGGTCAACGTCACACCGTGAAAAAATTTACGGCAATCGCTTTCATGGCGGCGGCCCTTGCGACGAATCCCGCGTTTGCCGGCGACAAGGAGAAGACTCCCAGTTGTTGCGCGGCAAAGGGCGAGATGGACTGCGCGGCGACCTACGCGAACCTGAATCTGACCGCGGATCAAAAGGCAAAGATGGACGCGCTCGTCGAGAAATGTAAGGGCGCGGGGTGCACCAAGGAGAGCACCGAGGCGTTCATGAAGGCGGCCGAAGCGATTCTCACCAAAGAGCAGTTGGCGACGTTCAGGACCGAGTGCGCCAAGGCTCAAGCGAAGAACAAACCCAAGCCGTAGAAGCCTGGCGTTGAAAATTTGAACGACAAGGGCCTGAGTCTGTCTTATTTGTCCATTATGACCAAACTTACACGACTAGTTTTGACAGTGGCGATGGCGTTCGCGGTGACCTCCGCTTATGCCGGAGATAAGAAGAGCTGCTGCGCGGCCGGTGCCAAGAACGACGGCAAGGCGTGCATGACAGAGACTTTCGCCAAAATGAATCTTTCCAGTGAGCAGAAGACGAAAATGGAAGCTCTGCATGCCGAATACGACAAGGCCGGCTGCACCAAGGAGAGCATGGAAAAATTCATGAAGTCCGCGGAAGGCTTGCTGTCGAAGGAACAGATGGCGACGTTGAAGGCCGAGTGCAGCAAGACGCACGAGAAAGACACAAAGGCTTAATCCACCAGCGATTTCAAATTTCGACGGCGATCCAGAGCGATCTGGATCGCCGTTTTGCTTTGTAGCGTCGGAAGGCGCGATTTCCGTCACCCCTTCGGGGTTGCGTGTTTTTCCCCGCGGATCCGGGAGTTCGCTTCGCTTCACTCCCGGCTCTAATCCAACGCGCCTCCGGCGCTCTTCTGCAGGCGCTTCGCTGTGCGAAGCGTGGGCATCCGGCTAACTGGACGCGCGTTTGGCCCTGGCTTCGCCCAGCCCCGGCGGGGCATCGGAATAGAGCGCGGAGTGGAGCGAAGCGGAACTCCGGGTTATGGATTTCAAACGACCCAGCCCCTGAAAAGGGGCGACGGAACGAACGAACGCTGCTCAAGGGCAGGGCAAATCCAGCCGACATCTATGTTAAGATATACGCGTAAGAAGACTCAGTAATACGCTATGGCCGACAGTGTTACGCTATTCGAATAGCCTGCTCCGGCTCACGCGTTCCCCTTTCATGAAAACGGCGGAGATAGCCGATAGCGCTTTAACATCCTGAAGCGGGTTGCCGTCCACGATCAGCAGCGTCGCTTCCTTTCCTTTTTCCACCGTTCCAAACCGGGAGTCCGCTTTCAGCAACTTGGCGGCGTTAGACGTGGCCGCCTGAAGGGCGACATCAATCGGGATGCCGGCCGCGACCCAAAGTTCGATCTCGTGCTGCACGGTCGGCCCATGCAGGACCAGGAAATTTCCGGCGTCCGAGCCGGTCACGAGCGGAATCCCGGCGCGCCATGCCTTGACCAGATTCTTTCCGCCGATCTCGAGTGACATCGGGTAATGGCTTAGCCCCTCCCGCATTTTCGCCAGTTCGGTGCTGGTGGCGGCGTGCTCGGTGCCTTCGATCAGTTCTCTCTTTGTCACCTGTTGAACCAGCGACCGCTTGAGCAGGGTGGTGTCGCCTTTGGCAAAACTGCTCAGCCCTTCCACCACGCTCAACGTCGGATCGAGTGCGATCCCTTTCGCCTTCATCTCGGCAATAGCCACATCGGGGATCTCCTCGGCGAAGGAGCCGTGCTCGATCGAATTGGCGCCGAGCGCGACGGCATCCGCCACGTCCTGGTTGTTTCCGGTGTGAATGGCTACCGGCAAATTCCTGGCGTGCGCTTCATCGGCGACGGCGCGCAGAATATTGATGTCCATCCGGTTAAAGGGATAGCCGGGTGCCCCCGCCTCGAGCACCCCTTTGATGGCATCGATCTTCTGGGCGGCGAGCGCGTCTACCTGCTGCCTCGCTTCCTCGGTGGTGTGGGGGAGCCGGACAAAGTCAGCGATGAACGCGGCGCGGAGCGCTTCGGGGAGAAACTTCCCGTATTCGGTGCCGTGACCGCCTTCCGTGGTAAAGAGCGGACCACAAAGAAACAATTCGCTCCCGAGCTTCTCGCCGCTGCCAAACTCCCGGCGCAACTTAAGCATAGGCTCGACGGCATCCCCCGCGCTTCGCACCGCGGTAACACCACTGAACAGGTAGGCAGCTAATTCGCGGTCCAGGGCCTTCGCACGGTCGAATTTGCTCCAGTCATCGAGAAACCCTCCGGTCGCGCCGAGATGGACATGCATGTCGATCAAGCCGGGCAAAACGGTCTTGCCGGCCGCCTCGAGGAGATCGGCCTTCAGCGTCTTCGCATCCGGTGCAGGGCCCTCGTAAATTTCGGCGATCTTGCCTCCGCGGATCAGAATCGAGCCCGATTCGATCACCTTCCCGTTGCCGACATAGATTCGCGCGTTCTGGATCAGGCAGGTCTGGCCCCGTTCGCGATCGCGCGCCAGAATCTTCGCCTTCGCCAGGTCCTGGCGGCTCCAGGCTTGATACACGCCCAAAAGAAGGAAAGGCGCCAGCGCGGCGAGCACCCAGAGTTTGGCGGAATTGCGGAGCTTCTCCTCTTTTTCCCAGCGAAAAAGTTTGGTCGCGATAAAGATTCCAACGAGGGCGGTGACAAGCAGCGCGGCGACCGATTGCCAGTTCTGCAGAAGCGATTCGCCCTGCTGAAGAATTCCGGCGATGCCCGTCATCAGATAGGTGGCGGGAATGAATTGGGTGACGACCTGCAACCAATCCGGGAAGAAAGTGATCGGAAAGGTCGCGCCGCTCAGGAAGAGCATGGCCATGTAGAGCGGCTGGATGAGAATCAGGCTTTCCTGGGAGGAATTGACGACGGCGGCGATGATCAGGCCGATGGAGCGAAAGGCGACGCAGGCGACGATCGCGAACAGAAATAACGAGCCGAGATTCGCCGGAATCGCCATGCCGAAAAGCCGGTTGGCGAGGATGAGCGTAATGATGAGTCCGGGGAGATAAAGAATTACGCCGGTTACCATCGATGCCGCGAGGAGCGGGACGGGTGTAATCGGCGTTACCTTGTACCGGCGGAGCACGTCGGTTTCCCGATCCTGCACGGCCCGCATGCCCGCACCGAAGAGGCCGTTCCCGAGAATGCCGATGGCCGTAACCATCGTGATGACCTGGATGACTCTCGATCCCTGTTCGGCGTGCATGGAATAGCCGAAGACGAAGAAGAAAATGAGCGGGAAAAAATAGTTAAAGAACAGAACCGAGCGGTTCCGAAGCGCGAGCTTCAAATCGATCTGGGTGAGGGCGAAGAAGGCTTTCATTTCAGCTGTTGCGTTGTCGCTGCTGTAGCGACGCCGCTCTGTCGGCGTAGACACGTGCTGCTTCTAACCGGCGTCTCACGGCGACAGAGCACCGTCGCTACAGGGCCTTCGCTGATCGCCATAGCTTTCTCGTTTCTCAATCTCGTAATTTCTTTCCAGTCAGCTCGATGAACACATCCTCGAGCGTCGGCCGGGTGAGCCGCACGTCGTCGAGCTCGATTTTTTGGGCATCTGTCCATTTCACCATCTCGACCAGCGTCCGGGCCGGATGCTCGGAGGTGACTTTCACGTGCCGGCCGTCTTCGCTCAACGTCGCGCGAATGGCGTGAGGCCAGGATGGGAGCTGGCCGCTCCAGGGCTGGGTGAAGGCAATATCAATCGCTGCCTGGTTCGCGCTCTTCGCCTGCAATTCGCGGGGCGAACCACTCGCGATGATCTGGCCGGCATCGATGATCGCCACCCGGTCGCAGAGGCGCTCTGCCTCCTCGATGTAATGCGTCGTCATTACGATCGTTCGTTGCTCGGCGCGGAGTTCCTCGATTAAATCGCGAATCTCGAGCCGGACCTGCGGATCGAGTCCCGTGGTGGGCTCGTCGAGGAAAAGCAACTGGGGATCGTTGATCAAGGCCAGGGCGATTGCGAGCCGCTGCTTTTGTCCGCCGGAGAGGGTGTCATACGCCTTGTCTTTTTTTTCCCACAATTGCAAACGCTTCAGCAGGGCATCGCCATCCACGTTGCGGGTGTAAAAGGCGCCGAAAAGGCGGAGCGCTTCGTGGACCGTAATTTTGTCGGGCAGATTCGTCGCCTGCAGGCAAACGCCGATTCGGTCCTTGAGTTTTTGTTTTTGCCGGTCGGGATCGAAATCGAGCACCTTCACGTCGCCCGCCGTGCGCGGCCGCAAACCTTCGAGAATTTCGACGGTGCTCGTCTTGCCGGCGCCATTGGGACCCAGGAGCCCGAAGACTTCGCCGGGGCGGACCTCGAAGTCGATCCCCTTGACGGCCTCGAACGTCCCGTAGGCCTTGTGCAACCCGCGCACGTAAATTGCAAACTCGCCGTTGGTAGCCATTGAGCCGGCAAGACGAATAGCGAACGCTGGCCTCTCGCGCTACAACTTTCGCGGCAGATCCGTCGCCCCGTCCCGGGGCTGGTTTCGTTGAAACACCTCCACCCCGGAGTTCGCTACGCTTCACTC
>JBAPMH010000088.1:0-7566 GCA_049278515.1 Chthoniobacterales bacterium | reverse complement strand
CTCCGGAACGTGCGAAGTGACGAGGTCGCTGACGGTGTTAACGGTGCCGCAGCCGGTCATTGCGGCGGCAATAGCGCTAAGCGCGCAGAAATGGGCGAGTCGATTTGTCATGATTTTGCGGCTACTTTCCCGGAAGCGGGGAGTTGCCGATGAATGTTACACAGTTGATTCGTTTTTTCCTGATCATCAGCGCGTGTGGATTGATCGCAGGCTGTGCCTCGGAAGACGACCCATTGTCGGCCGCGACCAATAACCGCGCCCCGGTCGCGGGGGAGTCAACCCCGCCTCCGGCCAGCGGCGGGCGCACCGGCTGGGCCTGGTGATTTATTTGTTCTGGAAGTTTTCGAGCGAAATCGCCGGCAGATATTCGCCGCGCTCCTCCCGTTTCCACCAGGCGCCGCTGGCCTGATGTTCGGACCAGGTGGTGAAACGATATTCGTAAAGCGTGGCGCGAACATAACGGGGAGGAGCCTTTGGAAAAGGATTAAGGGCGAACAAACGGGTGACATCAGGAGAAGAACGCAGGAGCCGTTCGAGCAGGCTAACGAACCAGGGATTGTGGCGGTAGGTTCCAAGCGCGGCGAACCACATTTGCCAATCGAGGCGCGGCTGGTGCGGTGCCACCCAGTGGGGAGGGTCTTCCAGGCGGCCAGGCTTCCATTTGAATTCGTAGGGGAGCCATTCGATTCCATCGGCGCTTCCTTCGATGATGATTTCCGGACGTGACTTTGTCATGACGCGAAACAGGCCGTAGCCGCTGACGACGTGGAACGATTCGAGGTAGCCGGCGACGCTCGCGATTGGTCCCGGCCATTGGGCCTGGGGCTTGAACGCGGAAAAGACGAACATGGCGTTCACCGGAAGGGTGAGGACGAGCACGGCCAGCGCTGGTAGAGACTTGGTAGGGCGAGACGCTGTCGAGCCGCTTGTGGTATCGCGTTTCGGCTCGACCAGGCGCGTTCGGAACTTGTCATCGAACAGCAGCAAACAAAGCGCGATCGTCAGGAGATTGAAAAAGCAATAATTGCCCGTGGCGGCGATCGCGATTTGGAGCGCGATGAGAAGAATTCCAGCGATATGCCGCAAGCGGCGCGGCGCCCAGATGAAAAACGGCACGACAACCTCGACGACGAGGCAAAACGCGACCGAGAACTTCTTGAACCACTCGGGATGCTGATCCGACCACCAGCCCAGCACGGTCGGCAATGGCTGCGTCCAATAGTGGTAATCGAGCGCCGTCAGGTTCCACCACGAGTCGTCGCCGCTGGTTAGTTTCACCACGCCGGACATCAGCATGAGTTTGAAGAGAAGCAGCTTGAGCAGCAACAAACCGACGCGGGACCAGGGCGCTTCGTCGCCGCGTCGCATCCGCCAGACCATCGGCGCGAAGAAAAGCGCGAGAAATCCAGTTTCCAAAAGGAGGATGTCCCATTGGAAGCTGAGGAATGTCTGCCCGGCGATGGTGAGCGAAAGGTAGAGCACGAAGAGCAGCCCGAGCGAAAGCACCGGGGCTAGCCCCGCCATTAACATCACCGAGATGACTGCCCCCGCTCCGCAAAGAAGATGGAGAAAGGCATTGCTGGAATTGAACCAGCAGAGCGTGGGGAGCGCGAGCACGGCATCCCCGCCCAATCGTTCTCGCATCTGCTGGAGATAAGAGCCGACCGGCGAAATGCCGTTCTCGCCGATGAGTCCATCGATCTGGAACCAGAGCGAAACGAACGCGATGAAATAGATCGCACCGAGGAAGCGGACGAAAAGATCGCGGGCGCGGAAATAGGTGGGGCGCCGGACTTCGTTGCCCCACAACATTCGCGTGAAGAACGACGCCAGTTGGCGATTTCGAGCGATGAAGCGGTAGGCGGTTTCGGTCACGGGTGCAAAACCCGGCAGGTGTTCGTAACACCAAATCAAGAACCGGCCGGGGCGGACTGTGCCTAACGAGCGGAAAACGGCTTCCGCGCCGCGATAGACGGTTCCATCCTCATCGATGAAGTGGAGCGCCTCTTCGAAATCTGCGCGCGGAATTTCCGGGAAGCGAGTGGCGGCTTCCTGATAGGGCTCGTACTCGACCGCGCCTCCCGTCATCTCCCGCCAGCGCTCGATCCAGCGCCGGCAGAAACGGCAGTCGCCATCAAAGATGACGAGTGGCTTTGATGGGCTGGTCACACGCATGACACCTCCAGTCAGCTTCAAGGAGCGGCGATTTCAAATCGCCGCTCCTTGAGGCTTAAATTTCAAACTCCGCCCAGACCGGGGCGTGATCGGACGGTTCCTTGCCCTTGCGCATTTCCCGATCGATCCCGGCTCCGCTGCATTTGTCCGCCAGCGCGTTGCTCGCCAGGATCGCGTCGATCCGCAGTCCGCGATTTTTTGGGAACGCCAGCATCCGGTAATCCCACCAGCTGAAAAGGCCAGTCTCGCGATGATGCAGCCGCAGCGTGTCAACGAGCCCGATTCCGCACAGCTCCTGAAAAGCCCGCCGTTCTTCGTCCGAACACATGATCGCTCCTCGCCACAACGCCGGGTCGTAGACATCCTCGTCCTGCGGCGCGACGTTGAAATCGCCACAGACGGCAAGAGGCCCCTCGCGTTTTTCGCCTTCCAGACATTTCCGCAGCCGCCCGTACCACTTCAGCTTGTAATCGTAGGCCGGCGAACCGACCGCCTGCCCGTTCGGCGCGTAAATCGAATAGACGCGCACCTCGCCTATCGTGGCGGCAATGACGCGCGCCTGCGGATCGTCCTCTTCATCGCAAAGCGACGCGCGCACTTCGGCCGGCTCCGCCTTCGAAATAATTGCGACGCCATTGTACGATTTCTGTCCATGAAACGCGGAGTGATAACCGGCTGCTTTCAGATCGAGCACCGGGAACTGGTCATCAGTGCATTTCGTTTCCTGGAGGCAAACCACATCGGGTTTGGTCGACGCGAGCCAGGCGAGAAGCCGATCCTGGCGGCGGCGGAGCGAATTGATATTCCAGGAGACGATCTTCATGCGGGTGAATAGTGATCAGTGAACAAAAGCCTGTCATCCCGAGCCAAGCAAAGCGCAGTCGAAGGACCCCGTTGCGAGTCGAGCGATGTTCCGCGGGGTCCCTCGACTGCGCTTACGCTTCGCTCGGGATGACGATCTCGCTATTCACAATTCCAGTTCCACCCCCGGCGTCGGCACGATCACTTCGCTCCCAGGCAACTCCGTTACCAACTGCGCGCGCGTCCATTCCACAGCCGGCACATCGCCATGGACCAGGACGATCTTCGTCGGCGCCAGCTTCTTCACATAGCGAACAATCGACTCACGCGAAGCATGCGCGCTGAATTGAAATTGTTCGATCTGGCAGCGCAACGGTTGGGCCGGTTCATCCGGATCGAGCGAGACCATGTCCCCCGGCCGGGCGGCTTTGAGAACGCCAGCCGGCGATTCGGGATCGGCGAATCCAACAAAGAAAATCGACGCCTGGGGATTTTCGATGACGCGGCGCGCGAAAATATTGGAGAGCGTCTTCGGCGTCATCATCCCGCTGGAAAGGGCGTAAAGATGTCCGGCGCGAGCCGTCGCGTCGTGAATCGTCTGGCCGTTTAGAATGAAGGGATCGATCTGCTCCATCAATTGCAATCGAGGCAGCAGGCGGCGAGTCGTCATCGCGCGACGATCGTAGATCTCTGTCATCTTCACGCTCAGTCCACCGATGTAGACCGGAAAATCGCGGAGCACTTTCTGTTGCCGGAATTTGTGAATCATACCCAGCGCCTCCTGCGTTTTGCCCAAAGCGAACACCGGCATGAGAATGCAACCGCCCCGGCTGAACGCCCGCTCGATGGCTTCCGCCAGCCTCCGTTCTTCGGCGGCGCGGGTGAATCCTTCCGGTAATGGGCTGTCCCCACGCGTCGTTTCAATAATCAACACATCGACGCCCGACTCCGGGAAAGCAGCACCTTTGGTAATCGTTTGGTCGTCGAAGTTGACATCGCCGCTGTAGAAAATGGTGCGGCCTTCCGCCCGCAGAATGACCCCGGCCGCGCCGAGAACATGCCCGGCGTCCACGAATTCAACCGTAAGCGTCCCCTCTTCGTGCGGCTTCGCGCGCTCGCCTGCCAGAGTGAACGGCTGACCCAGCGGACACCACCGCCACCGGTCCGTTGCGCGATCCGTTTCCTTGTGGGTGAAGAGCGGATAGATCGCGACTCCGATTTCTTCGCGCTGCCGCATCATGACGCTGACGGAGTTGTGCAAGAGGGCGCTCCCAATTTCCGCCGTCGCTTCCGTCATGAAAATACAGGCGTCGGGCTGGCGCCGCATCAAAACCGGCAGGGTGCCGATGTGGTCGAGATGGGCGTGCGAAATGATGATTCCATCGAGGGGCCGATCGCCGAGCAAGGGGAGGTTCGGAAGGGCCGCTTCGCCTTCCTCCTTGGGATGCATCCCGCAGTCGAGAACCAGACGCTGTCCCGCCGCCTCCAGCAGGTAGCTATTGGCGCCGATTTCCGTGCGCCGCGTGAGATTCGTGAATTTCAAATTCGACTCTTCCTCTTCCCCTTACTCTTGCTCTTGCTCTTACTCTTGCTCCGAGCTGGCATAGCCCGGCCCATCCTCGTGAATCCGAGCGCTCAAACTCTTTATCAAACCGATCAACATCGATACAATTTCCAACAATTGCTCTTTGCCGGGGCTAGTTGCTGCCGGCTCCAATAATCTCTTTGCGACAAGAACATCAAGACACGCCGCGCATTCAAGCGCCGATCCGCGGGCAAAGTCCAGAAAGCGGCAACGATCCCGGATCGCAAACTTTCCATTTCCTTCGGCAATGTTCAGCGCAACGCTGGTCGACGCGCGATCAAGCTGGTCCTTCACGGCCGCTTTTGTCGTTACCTGAATCAAGAGGTCGGTCGACCAGGTAATAAATCCAATTGCCGACTGATAAACTTTAAGTTTTTCGTGATCAAAAGAGGGGCGCATGGACGGAGATTGCGCGCTGCGGGGAGTAAGAGCAAGAGCACGAGGAAGAGAGAAGAGGCATCACAGCCACTCTTCGAAAATCCGCAGCCAGTTTCGAAAAAGGATCTTTTCGATCTCGTCGTCTTTAAATCCCCGCTCGATCAACCGCCGGGTTAGCGCCCGGCTTTGCGAGTGATTCGAAAGCTCGGGAATGAAGTGGGCGTGGGTGAAATTCTTTGCAAACGCCGCTTGCTCCGCCTCCGACCATTGCCGCGAAATGAACTCCAGGAAATCGAAACCGATGGCGACCCCATCGATCCCGATCAGGTCCCGGACGTGTTCGATGTGATCGATGAAGCGATCGATGGTCGCTTCTTCCTTGCGAGGACTAACGAGGACCGCGTTGATCCCGATCACGCCACCGCGCTGGCCGATCATTCTGATCTGTTCGTCGCTAGTGTTGCGCTCAATGTCGTAATAGCGGCGCGCGTTCGTGTGGGAGACGATCAGTGGTTTCGTGGTGATCTCGAAAACTTCGTTGAAACCCGCCGGACTGAGATGCGCCAGGTCGATCATGATTCCGAGGGTCTCGCATTCCCGGACCAGGTCGCGTCCAAACGGCGTCAGGCCGTCCCGTGGCGAACCGGTGGCGGCAAAGAGAGCACCGTCTCCAGCCGCATTCCTGCGGGCATGGGTCAGGCCCAGGGAACGCACCCCCAGTTCGTAAAAGACGCGGAGCAGATCGAGGTCGGTGCCCAGGGGCTCAACGCCTTCCATCGTGATGAGAAAGGCGATCTTTCCGCCGGCGCGGGCCTCCAGGATATCCTGATGGCTTCGGCAAATGGCGAAGCGGTCGCACCCATCCACTTCCGCATAGAGACGCGCAATTTGATCCAGCGCCACCCGCAGGCCCATTTCCGGGAGATAGCGATCCTCCAGGTAGATCGCGACACCGGCAACGCTTATTCCGCCGGCTTCCAGGTCCGGCAGAAAATCCGCGGCCAGCAAATTTTTGCGCGCACGCTTCTCATACAAATCCATCAGCAGATCGAAATGCATGTCGATGATCCCGGGCCGATGAAGCCGGGAAATCCGCTTTTCTATTTCTTCGCCGGGAGCGGTCACGGAATCGGCGGCGAGACCGCGATCACGTCACGCGCGGCGCGAGATCGGTGCGGGATGAGGATCGAGATCAGGACCAGCAACCAAACCGCTCCGATCGGCAGGATGCCCGGAAGCCAGAGCAGCCAGCGCGAAACGATCCCGAGCGAGATCAGGCAATAAGCCGCCGTGAAAGCGATCGCTCCCAGAACCAGGGTCACCCGGGAAACATTCCGCAGACTTCCGACGACGACGGCCGCGAGCAGAAGGAAAACATAATCGAAAATCCAACCGACCCGGTGGATGTAAGCGTTCGATTGAATCGTGGCGATCGTGGCCGCCAAAAGGTCCGGAGGCGAAAGCGGGTTCGCGGGGGTTCGCGCCAGGACGATTTGATCGCGCAACGAATCCATTTCGGCGTTCTTTTTCTGTCCCGCGTCCCGCTGTTGCGCGGCCACGAGCAGATCGCTCAACGCCACGCGCCGCGCGCTCTTGGTTGCATTTCGCGAAATCAAAACAGTTCCATCCGAACGGATTGGGATCTTGCGTCCCTGTGGGAGAGAGATGTGCGAATCGAGATCGATCGCGACCTCGGCCGGCGTGACGCGCAGCCAAAGAAGAATCGCTTCGAGAGCGAAGGAGGGAATGACTTCGCCGCGATAGCGAAAGAGGAGCGGCACGTGAATCTCATCCGCCACTTCATCGGGAAGATTAATGAAACCAGCCGTGCCCAGGAGGCGGATTTCTTCGTTGGGCTGGCGCCCAATCCCGGAAAACTCCACCAGGTCGCCCCGCTTTCCTTTCACCTGGGTGAACCCCGGAATCTCCGGCCCGGGCGCGTCCGGATCGGGGTTCTTGGTCAATTCCGCGCCCAGGAGCAAGAGCGGCACTCGCATCGCCTGATCGATAAAGACCTGTTCGTTCCCCTTTTCGCTCTCGCGCCACTTCAAAATATTTTCGAAAGCCACCACCGTCGGCTGAAAAGAAAGAACCGACTGAAGGAAAAGAGCGAATTCGAGAGGCGTGATCGCGCTCGGCTCCCGCAAAGAAGAGGGGGCATCGTGCAGGACCGGCTCGGCGCCAATCTCGACCACCGTCAACGGCGCCGCGGGTCCATGGGAATCCGAATTTTTCAGGAGCCATTTCAGGAAGAATTCTTCCGTCTGCGCGAGGCGTGGTTCGCGCAAAAACAGAGTGCCAAGCGCCAAAACCACCAGCACGAGCCAAAGAGTAGTTCGCGGCATTGTGGCAGAAGTGAAGGGGAAGAAGGGACGAGTGACAAGCGAAACGTAACAAGCTCCGATGCTTCCGTCTTCTACCTCTCCCGCTTCCTCTACCTCTTGATCTTTCCCGAAGAGAGAAGAAGAAGCGGACGAGGTAGAAGACGACTATCGTCGCGACTCAAACAATCAATGAATCCGGCGGCGGGGAGCCGGGCCAAAAGTGAATTTCAGCGTCTCAACGCAGGCGATTGGAGCGCCTTTTACCCGCGCTGGCACCGCGCGAAACCCCTTGAGGTTCTCTAA
>JBAPMH010000087.1:0-1620 GCA_049278515.1 Chthoniobacterales bacterium | reverse complement strand
GCCCTCAACAAGGCCGTCGCAGACGGCACGCCGATCGCGCTCGTGACACAGCGTCAGGCTGATCGCGAAGACATCAACACCACGGCCGAGCTCTACGAGATCGGCACGCTGGCCAAGATCGCCCAGGTCGTCCAGCTCCAGGACGGCACCGTCCGTGCCATCGTCCAGGGCCAGCAGCGCATCCGCCTGCACGGATTCGTCCAGTCGGACCCGTTCATCGTGGCCGAGGTCGAGCTGCTCGACGACTCCAACCCGGACGGCCTCGAGGTCCAGGCGCTGATGCGCACGGTCCAGGCCCAGATCGAGCAATACGTCGCCAACGGAGCGCCGGTGCCGCCCGAGGCCGCCGTCGCGGCCCGCAACATCAGCGAGCCCGGCCTGCTGGCCGACATGGTCGCCTACAGCCCGGACATGACCACCGAGCAGCGCCAGGAGCTGCTCGAGACGATCGACGTCGTCGAGCGCCTCAAGCTCGTCAGCAACTTCCTCGCTCGCCAGATCGAGATCCTCGAGCTCAAGGGCCGGATCCAGTCCGATGTCAAGTCCGAGATGGACAAGACCCAGCGCGAGTACATCCTTCGCGAGCAGTTGAAGGCCATCCAGCGCGAGCTCGGCGAGGACGACCCGCAGCAGGCCGAGATCAACGAGCTGCGCGACAAGGTCGAGGCCGCCGGCATGCCGGACGAGATCAAGGCCCGCGCGATCAAGGAAGTGGACCGCATGAGCCGGATCCCCTCCGCGTCGCCCGAGGTCGGGGTCATCCGGACCTACGTCGACTGGCTGATCGGCCTGCCCTGGGACGTCGCGACCGACGATCAGCTCGACATCAAGGAAGCCGCCCGCATCCTGGACGAGGACCACTACGGCCTCGAGAAGATCAAGGAGCGCATCCTCGAGTACCTCGCGGTGCGCGCCCTCGCGGACACGATCCGCAGTCCGATCCTCGCACTCGTCGGACCCCCCGGCGTGGGCAAGACCTCGCTCGGCAAGAGCGTCGCCCGGGCCATGGGCCGGAAGTTCGTCCGGATGAGCCTCGGCGGGATCCACGACGAAGCCGAGATCCGTGGCCACCGCCGGACCTATATCGGGGCCCTGCCCGGCCGGGTGATCCAGAACATCAAGACCGCTGGGACGAACAACCCCGTGTTCATGCTCGACGAGATCGACAAGATCGGGATGGACTTCCGGGGCGACCCGAGCTCGGCCCTCCTCGAGGTCCTCGACCCCGAGCAGAACAACTCGTTCCAGGACAACTATCTCGAGGTCCCGTTCGACCTCAGCAAGGTCCTGTTCATCGCCACGGCCAACCTGCTCGATCCGATCCCGCCGGCCCTCCGCGACCGGATGGAGATCGTGCAGCTGCCCGGCTACACCGAGACCGAGAAGATCGAGATCGGCAAGCGGTTCCTGATCCCCAAGCAGATGAAGAACCACGGGCTGAAGGCGAAGCACATCGTCATCACCGATGAGGCGATGACCGAGCTCGTCCGCTCCTACACGCACGAGGCCGGCGTCCGCAACCTCGAGCGTGAGATCGCCAACGTGATGCGCAAGGTCGCCCGCCAGGTGGCGGAGGGCCGGACGCGCAAGACCGTCGTCGACCCGAAGAAGCTGGCCGAG